>JBGQIT010000235.1:0-5110 GCA_041498575.1 Gemmatimonadaceae bacterium | reverse complement strand
TGACCGCCCCTCGGCGCCGGCAGCGGCGCCGCGTTGCTCCACAGGTGGGTGGTCACATTATAGACCAACACTTCGGCGGAAGGAACATTGGTGACCGTCTTGAAGCCGCCGATGACATAAATGCGTTGGCCGATCGCGACAGCGGCCGGCGCGTTCAATCCTTCGCCTGGCAAAGTCGTCTCGTCACGCCATTCGTTGCCATCGAAGCGTTCCACCTGCAACACGGGCGCGCCGCCCGCCCCCGTTCCACCGATCGCATAAATCGCGTCCCCCGTGCCGACGATCGCGTGCGCGGAGCGGGCGTGGAGCATCGGTGGCGCGCTATGCCATGACTGCGCGACAGTGGCGGAATCCTGGGCTTGAAGCGCTCCAGCGCTCATGGCGAGAACGAACACTCCCCAGACGAATGCGCCGCCAGCGGGGCGGGAGCACAGAAAGAATCGACTCCTGGTGGAAGCCATTCCAGCATCCATAAGTGTGGGATGATGATGGTTTCGCCCGCGAAATCGCGGAGTGTTGGGACCCAGCCCGACAAAAGCCTACGGATCTTTGACACGGCGGCGCGCAGTACGGTTGGTCTGCACGATCTCAGCGACGACGCCCGAACGCGAGTCCCAGTCCAGGCCCGTGATCCACGTTTTCATGGAATAAAATGGCCGACCCTGTAGGTCTAGCTGTCTGAACCCGTCAACTAACGCGAGTTTCCTATATCAACAGGAGTTGTTCCATGACCGTTCGTACTCTCGCGCTCGTCGCTGTCGCATGCTTCACCGCCAGTGGCTGCGGTGGTGGGGGCTATGGTGCTCCACCGCAAACTCCCACCAGTCCCAACACACCGCCGGTGGCAGATCAGGTCAACGCGACGGCGTCCCTTGCCTTCGATCCGTCAACCCTGAACACCACGGTAGGACACGTCGTGACATTCAAGTTCGGATCTGTGGGACACAACATCTACTTCGATGCCGCCACTGGAGCACCAGCAGATATCCCGGGGGTCAACGCAAATACGTCAGTCACGCGAACCTTCAACACCGCTGGCACGTTCACATATACCTGCCACATTCATCCCTACATGCAGGGCAAGCTGGTCGTTAATTAGCGGCTCCGTTGCGGGCGGATCCGCTGCCGTCGGCTCTTTAATCGGCTGATCCGCTAGCATCGGCTCCATCGTAGGCAGATTCACTGGCGCCAGCTCCATCGCCGGCGGAGCGACTACCTGCTCACTTCCAGCCCGGTGCAGCAGGCGACTCCAGGCGACGTAGGTGTGGGCGCTGAGGCAGGCCATGGCCGCGATGGGCGGCCGTCGCAACACGAACAGCTCGATGAGCGTGGCCGAGATCATGACGGTGCCGAGCGCGACGGCCGACGCGCCCGAGGCGAGCGGAACTACCATGAACGCGGCACCAACTACTTCGAATACTCCCGTCACGTATCGAAGCCATTGGCCAACGCCGATACTGCGAAACAGCTCCACCATATCGTGGCGGCCAATCAATTTCGCGCCACCGACGAGAAAGAATACTCCGGCGAGCGCGAGCTCCGTGCATTCGAGCGCGATCAGCTGACGCCGCCGCCGGCGCGCCTGTGGCGACTCAAACTGATCTCGGCCGCGGCCGAGCTGCGTCCCAGGAAGGCGCTTGCGGAGCGCGTACAGCGCACCGACAACCAATACGAGAAGCAGCGCGTGTAAAAGGCCAGGTTCGTTGAACATCGATCGAGTCTCCATGCACGTGGATCGTGCAATGTCAGACTCCACCGGGCTTCCATTTATTCCTTCGGGCTCCGACCTGCGTTTGAGCCGGATGGGCGACCCCGGAAGCCACCTCGACACAAAAGGATTTCGATCTTAAGCTCGGCCCGTCATTCTCGATTTAGCAGACCACCACAGGTGGTGGCTGCGTATTCTAATCTCTATGTCGAGGTGACCATGAGTACGCGAGCGCTCTTTCCGACAGTCGTCAGCGCCATTCTCCTCCTCCCCACCCTCGGCCGAGCACAATCCGCCTCCGACTCGGCGGCCATTCGGGCAACAGCATTGGACTACATCGACGGCTGGTACGCGGCCGATGGCGCGCGCATGGAGCGCTCACTCCATCCCGAGCTGGCCAAGCGGAATGTTTTCAGTGACTCTACAGGAAGAAGTCGTCTCATCCAGATGAGCGCGATGACTCTCGTCCAGAGCACGCGCATGGGCGGCGGATCGCGAATACCCGCCCCGCAGCGCAGCGACTCAGTGAAGATCCTCGACATCCACGGCGGGGCAGCGAGTGTGCGCGTGCGGGCAGCGACGTGGATCGACTACATGCACATGGCCAAGTTCAACGGGGAGTGGCGGATCCTCAACGTGCTCTGGGAAAATGATCCGCCCAAGCGGTAGCTTTGTTGTCGATGTTTCGCCGAACTGCCAAAGTCGCCGCGGTTTTGATTGGCATCACCACCGCGCTCGCGCTGCTGTCGGTCGCGCAGACCGCGGCGTGGGCAGCGTACCAGGGGCGCGAGCTCCCCTGGGGCCCTGTTATAGTAGCACGGCTGGCGGACTGGTACACGTGCCTGATCTTCCTGCCCTTCCTCTACTGGCTCGTGCGGCGGCTACAGGCCACGGGCGCATCGTGGCCGCGAACGATCGTCGTGCTGCTCCTCGCCAGCATTTTCGTCAGCGTCGCCAAGTACGCGATTTTTCTCCCGTTGCAGCAATGGCTTTCCGGCAACAGGACAACCACGCTGGCGGGGGTTCTCTCCGGGAACGTCATCATCGAGCTGATGATCTTCTGGGCGGCGATCGCGATCATGTACGGCTTCGAGTACTACCGTCAGTTCAAGGAGCGCGAGCGGGTTCAGCTCCAGCTGGAGCGCCGCATATCCGGGATGCAGCTCGAGGCGCTGCGGGCTCAGCTTCACCCGCACTTTCTGTTCAACACGCTCAACGCGATCGCGACGGTACTTCATCGCGATCCGGTCAGAGCCGACAAGGCGATCGTCAATCTCGCCGAGCTGTTGCGGGCGGTGATGGAGCAGCGCGATCGCGATGAGATCCCTCTCGAAGCGGAGGTCGAGCTCGCGAAGCGCTACCTCGACATCATGAGCCTGAGGTCGGGCGAGGGAATAACGGTCGGATGGTCGATCGCGCCGGAAGTCCGGGAAGCCGCGGTCCCCTACTTCATCCTCCAGCCTCTGCTGGAGAACGCACTCGAGCACGGTTTCGCCAGCCAGCCCGAGACGGGGCACCTCGAGGTCTCGGCGCGCGTGACGAACGAAGTATTACAACTCGTCGTCGAGGATGACGGCTCCGGCTTCGACACGGCCACGACCGTGGATGGTATCGGCCTGTCGATGACCGCGAGAAGGCTTGCCGAGCTTTACGGGAAAGCCGGGCGCATGCGGCTCGAGAGCGTTGCGACCGGCGGCTCGCGGGTCACCGTCGAAATCCCACTCAAGCGCCACTCCGAGGCGGCCTGAATGCGCCAGTATTCGGTGATCATTGCCGACGACGAGCCGCTGGCGCGCGAGCGGCTCCGTGGGATGCTGGCGGCCAGGAAAGAGTGTACGCTGATAGCCGAATGTCGCAACGGCGCGGAGGCACGCGAGGCGATTCTCGAGCATCGGCCCGACATCGTCCTGCTCGATATCAAGATGCCCGGGCTCGATGGAATCGAAGTGGCGGAGGCGATAGCCGAGCATCATTCCGCGATAATCTTCGTCACCGCGCACGACCAGTTTGCCTTGCGCGCGTTCGACGTGAACGCACTGGACTACGTGTTGAAGCCGGTCGATCAGGGGCGGTTCGATCTTGCGATGGACAGGGCCGAGGAGCGGCGGTCAGGTGGGAACGGTCAGGAAATCGACCCGGGACTGCTGGATTTCCTGGAATCTCTGAGGGCCGAGCGCTCGTACGCCACGAAGTTTCTCATTCGCGATGCGAAGGGGCTGTACTTCGTTCGCGCCGAGGATGTCGAGTGGGCAGACGCTCAGGGCAACTACGTGCGGCTCCACGGCGGCGGAAAGACTCACATGCTATGCCGGTCGTTCAGTGATTTCGAGGCATCATTGGATCCGCGTCGATTCGTGCGGATCCATCGATCGACGATCGTCAACCTCGAGCAAGTCAGCCGTCTCGCGCCCCATGGCCACGGCGAATACATCATCACGCTGAGGAATGGCGCGCGGCTGACCACCAGTCGTACCTACGCCGCGAAGCTGCAATCCGTTCTGAAGTGAATCGCCCTTAGCGCGGTTACCGGGCGTAGTGGTCGGCGCCGAGAAAATGAAGCGAGACGTAAGGCTCGTCTCCGATCACCCAGCTGTCGTGGGGATCGGCCGGAATGTGAAAGAGCTCGCCGGCGTGCAGTGGGATAACGCGGCCGTCATCGAATGCGGCCGTGGCGGTGCCCGAGAGAACCAGACCGACGTGCTCGACATGGCAACGGGTCGCGCCGAGTGCGGGGCCCACGTGCTCTGACCAGCGCCAGCCAGGCTCGTAGCTCGCTCGTCCAATCGTTACTCCACCGATATGCACGATTTCGAAGCGGCCCTTCACCATCTCCCTCACTTCGTCGGGCTGCTCGAATCGCTTGAGAATGACATCGATCATCGCACTCCCTCGCTCCTCGGATAACGCCGATGGATTGGGTTTAACCCGTCCTCCCCAAAACTACTAATCGGACGACGCGTACACTTTGAATGCCGGGGTCTGGAGCTCTGGCTCCGGTTCAGCGTCCTCTTCCGGCACTGGCATCGGCATGGCGAGACGGTAGGTCCCGACCGCGACTCCCTTCGGCAGACGGTATTGATGCACGACGGTTTGACCGGGATCGAGGAAGCCGAGCGCGATCGAACAACCGGCTGCGGGGTCTGAGATCGTCTTCCACGTTGTGCCGTCCTGGCGCTGCAGCTCGATTTTGCAGAAGCTGTCGGGATAGACCAACGTGACGTCGCTCAGGTTCGATATGGTGACGTTGACGGACTCACCCGAGAGATAGGCATCCTGGACGACGCCTGCCGCGACGCGATTTCCTGGGCCGGGATCGTAGGGTCGCATCGTGACACATCCCGATGCGATCAGTGTGAATGCAGCGAAAAAGCCCAGGTTCAGCCGTCCCAACGTCCCCTGCAT
>JBGQIT010000234.1:0-5140 GCA_041498575.1 Gemmatimonadaceae bacterium | reverse complement strand
TCACGCGGCATCCGCGTGGATAGCTGGTGCGGGATTGACGAGAGTATAATCCTGCTTTCGCCGGGCCGGTGTGAACCCGGCGTCGCGGATCAAGTGCTCCATCTCGTCGGTGGACGTGCGGTGCGTCGTGTTCGCGGCCGACACCACGTTCTCCTCGATCATCAGTGAGCCGAAGTCGTTGCAGCCGAAGCGGAGTGCGACCTGGCCGATCTTCATGCCCATCGTCACCCAGCTCGACTGGAGATTCGGAACATTGTCGAGAACGATCCTGGCGAACGCGACCGTGCGCAGGTATTCGGTCGCTCCCGTCTTCGGCTGGTGCGACATGGTCGGAGTATTCTCGGGCTGGAGCGGCCAGCAAATGAATGCGGTGAATCCGCCCGTACGCGCCTGAACTTCTTTCACTCGCTGGAGATGTTCGAGTCTTTCAGCCAGTGTCTCACCGAGCCCGTACATCATCGTGACGGACGTCTTCATTCCCTCGTTGTGGGCGAGCTCCATGATCTCGAGCCAGCGGTCGGCGCCAGCTTTCTTGGGGGCGACGATATCGCGGACACGCTGCACGAGGATCTCTCCTCCTCCTCCCGGAATCGAATCGAGGCCTGCCTTTCGAAGCTCGCGTATCACTTCAACGGCATCCATGCGGAACAGCTTGGCGAAGAAGTCGATCTCGCTCGGGCTGAAGCCATGGATGTGGATCGGATGGTTGCGCTTGATGTACTGCATCAAGTCGAGATACCACTCGAACGGGATGTACGGGTTGTGTCCACCCTGGATCAGGATCTGGACACCGCCGAGAGATTTGAGCTCATCGATCTTGGCGCCGATCTGTTCGAAGGAGAGAGTGTAGCCTTCCACATGCTTGGGTCGCCGCGCGAACGCACAGAAACCGCAATCGGCTACGCAGACGTTCGTGTAGTTGATGTTGCGATCGATGATGTACGTGACCGTGTTCCCGGGATGTTTTTCCTGGCGAACGCGATCGGCTTCGGCGCCGAGCTCGAGGAGCGAGGCGTTCGCGTAGAAATCGAGAAGGTCGCGTGTCTCGCTCATGCGGCGGGGAGGAAAGTGAGTGTGCCGTTCGGGATTCGTCCGCGCTCGACCAGCCGCCGGTAAAACTCAGTCAACCCGGCGAGGTGTGAATACGACAATCCGTAATCCAGGCCGGAAAGGTATTCCGCGCATACCGCCTTCTTAACGCTTGTCGCCTGGTGCGCCTGCTCGGCCAGCTCCGCCAAGTGATGGAGTCCCCAATTGCGCGAAGAGATAAGTCCGGCGTGGGCGACGAGCGCTTCCTTCACATCGGTCGAGCGCTGCGCGACCCAGACCGCGAAGACAAAGGGTTGTCCGGTCCAGTCCTTCCACGCCTGGCCAAGATCGTAGACGTGTGGGTACCGCTCGCGGTGGTTGGAGCCGAGCACGAGCGCGGCATCGCCAATGACGAGGCGAGCATCAGCTCCGCCATCGTTCGACTCCACCACGTCACGCACCTCGGCGTCGCCCGCAATGAAGCGAGGCTTGGCGTGCCAGACACTCTCGAAGAGGAGCTCGAGAAGCGCGACGCTCGTCATGGAGCTCCTGCTGACGATGACGTTCCTCGACGTCAGCTCGCCGGCGGGACGACGCGAGAACAGGATTACGCTCCGGACGGGGCCGTCGCATGAAATGGCGAGGTCCGGCAGCAAGAGGTAGCGGTCAGAGTCTCGCGCGTACTCGACCGCGGACACCACGCTGATGTCGAGCTCCCCCGCACCCATCCGCCGGTTCAGGTCCGTCGGAACTCCATCAACGAGCTCGGCATCGAGCGGGACGATACCGCGGTCGATCGCGCCATAGACCGGGTAGCAGTTGATGTATGGGATTCGACCGATCTTCATCAGGCCGCGACCGCCGCTCTAGCCGTCCGGTCGAAGACGCGCAGAATGTTGTAGAAGGAGTCCCGCTCGGCCGGGGTTTTTCCGGCGGATCTGATCAGATCGAGAATATCGTCGAGACTCAGACCCTGGGCGGTGTGGGCGCCCGCTTCGTGGTAGATCTTCTCGCGCACGACGGTTCCCTCGAGATCGTTCACGCCGAACGCCAGAGAGGTCTGGGAAAGAAACGGCGTGACCATGATCCAGTGAGTCTTGATGTGCTCGAAGTTGTCGAGGAAGAGGCGGCCGACGGCGAGATTTCGGAGATCGTCGAACCCGGTCGTCGCCGTTCCCTGGCGGCCGAGCTCGATTCCAAGCTGGTTGTTGTCGGGGTGATAAGCGAGCGGAATGTAGGCAAGGAAGCCGCGGGATTCGTCCTGGAGATCGCGAAGCATGGAAAGATGCTCGACGCGGTCCTGAATGGTCTCGACGTGCCCATAAAGCATCGTGCAGTTCGATCGAATCCCGAGCCGGTGTGCGGTCCGATGAACATCGATCCAGTCCTCGCCGGCGAGCTTCTTGTCGGCGATCGTCATGCGCACGCCCTTGCCGAATACTTCGGCTCCCCCGCCGGGCAAGGTGTCCAGGCCTGCTTCCCGTAGAGCGATGAGCACGTCTTCGATCGACATCTTATCAATGCGAGCGATGTGCGCGATCTCGACCGCGGTGAGAGCCTTGATGTGAACGTGCGGGTGACGCGTTTTGAGACCCCTGAACATCTCGCTGTAATACTGCAGGCCCGCTTTCATGTCGAGCCCGCCGACGATGTGAAATTCCTTCGTCAAGCCGTTGTCCGCCGTCTCCGCTTCGGCAAATACCTGGTCGAGCGTGTAGTGATATGCTCCTTCCTCCTTCGGCAGTCGCGCGAAGGAGCAGAACACGCAGGTCTTCCGCAGATAGCAGACGTTCGTCGGATTGATGTGCTGATTGGCCGCGAACGTCACGACGTCGCCGTGCTTGCGGCGATTGGCGTAGTCCGCGAGCATCCCGACTCCGAGGAGATCGGGCGATGTGAAGAGGAGCTCCGCGTCGGCGTGTGAGATGCGCTGCTGCGAAGCCACCTTTTCCCCCACGACTCTGAGGGCGCGATCGCTGATCCTGGCGAGGTCGAGCGAGATCTCCGCAGGAGGAGTCATCGGCTCAGGGCTTGTAGCGCTTGATGGCGAGGGTGGTGTTGTGACCACCGAAGCCAAAACTATTGCTCAGGACGGCGTTGACGTCGCGCTTGACGGAGATGTTGGGTGTGTAGTTGAGATCGAGCTCTGGCTCGGGAGTGTGGTAGTTGATCGTTGGCGGAATCACCCCAGATCCCACTACCATGGCACTGACGATTGCTTCTACCGCGCCGGCGGCGCCCAGCATGTGGCCGGTGGCAGATTTCGTGGAGCTGACGTTCACGCTCTTTGCATGCTCGCCGAAGACGGCCTTGATCGCCCGCGTCTCGTTGAAGTCGTTGGCAGGGGTCGAGGTTCCGTGGGCGTTTATGTACTGGATATCCTTGGGCTCCAGTCCAGCGTCCTTGAGGGCACGCTTCATCGCGCGCTGGGCTCCTTCGCCATCGGGAGCGGGCGCGGTCAAATGATAAGCATCGCCTGTCGCGCCATAGCCCACTATCTCGGCGTAAATCGTCGCGCCCCTTTTTAGAGCGTGCTCGAGCTCTTCGAGGATGAGAATGCCCGCTCCCTCTCCCATCACGAACCCGTCCCGGGTTGCGTCGAAGGGGCGGGAGGCCGTTTCCGGACTATCGTTGCGTTCGGACAAAGCTTTCATGTTGGCGAATCCGCCGATCGCCATCGGAGTGACGGTCGCTTCGGCACCACCTGTGATCATCACATCCGCATCGCCGTACTGGATCGTCCGATACGCATCACCTATCGCGTGAGCACTGGTCGCGCAAGCCGATACCGTGGCGTAGTTTGGCCCTTTGGCGTTGAACATCATCGAGACAATGCCGGCGGCAATGTCGGCGATGAACATCGGGATGAAAAAGGGAGAAATCTTGCCGACGCCACGCTCCCGATAGACGTCGTGCTGCTCCTCGAAGCTCTTGAGCCCCCCGATGCCGCTGCCGATGATGACACCGATCCGGTCCGGGTCCATCCCATTCCGTTCGATGAGATTCGCATCGGTCATCGCCTGTCGAGCGCCAGCGATGGCGTACTGGGTGTACTGATCCGCACGCTTCGCTTCCTTGCGGTCCATGTAGTCGAGCGCATTGAAGCCTTTGACCTCGGCCGCGAATCGAACGGGGAATTTCGATGCGTCGAATTTGGTGATCGGCGCGGTTCCCGACTTCCCTTCGAGCAGGGACCGCCAGGTCGTCGCCACATCGTTACCGACGGGGGTAATCGCCCCCATGCCAGTGACGACGACTCGTCTCTTCATTACGCTCCGACCTTCTGGTTCAGATAGCCGAGCGCATCACCAACGGTGCGCAGCTTCTCGGCGTCCTCATCAGGAATGTCGATGTTGAACTCCTTCTCGAACTCCATCACGAGCTCGACGATGTCCAGGCTGTCCGCGCCAAGATCCTCGATGAAGCTCGCCTCGTTGGTCAACTTTTCACGCTCCACACCGAGCTCTTTCTCGATGATGTCCTTGACCTTGTCGTTATTGTCGGCCATTTGATGGATTTCCTCGTGTTTGTGGGGGTGTCCTGAAATATATCTAACCGAATATCTGATACAAAGTTACATCACCATCCCGCCGTCCACGACGAAGACCTGTCCCGTGATGTAGGAGGCGAGGTCCGAAGCGAGGAAAGCTACCATGGCGGCGACATCCTGCACCGAGCCAAGGCGTTCAAGTGCAATCTGTTGGCCCAGTGCGTCGCGGGCCTCCTGGGTCATGGCCGCGGTCATCTCCGTCTCGATGAATCCGGGCGCAACGGCGTTAACGAGGATGTTTCGGGACCCCAGCTCCTTGGCGACGGACTTGGTGAGGGCGATGAGCCCGGCCTTGCTCGCGGCGTAGTTGGCCTGACCCTTGTTCCCGATCAGGCCGACGATGCTCGCGATGTTGATGATCCGTCCACTGCGCTTCTTCATCATCCCTCTCGAGACGGCCCGAATCGCCGCGAAGGCGCCGCGAAGGTTGGCGTTCTGAACGACATCCCAGTCCTCGTCTTTCAGCCGCATCACCAGGTTGTCACGGGTGATTCCCGCATTGTTGACGAGGATGTCAATCGATCCGAATGCTTTCTCGACGTCGCCCACGAGCTTGGCTAT
>JBGQIT010000233.1:0-5171 GCA_041498575.1 Gemmatimonadaceae bacterium | reverse complement strand
GCTCCGCAAACGGATCAACGAGCCTTTGTTCGCTTTCGATTCTCCGGCCATCGTGGCCTCCGCAGGCGATCCAGCAATGGTCGACGTGCTACTCGACTTCGGGGCTGACCCCAACCGGCGCAGCGATTGGTGGGCGGGCGGCTTTCACGCACTCTATTCTGCGACCG
Organism: Gemmatimonadaceae bacterium; assembly: GCA_041498575.1. Lineage (GTDB taxonomy): Bacteria > Gemmatimonadota > Gemmatimonadetes > Gemmatimonadales > Gemmatimonadaceae > UBA4720. Next base: position 5,004 of record JBGQIT010000233.1, on the reverse strand, counting down.
GCGTCGCCGCTGACAGATTGATCGCAGCCGGCGCCATCCCCGATGCTTGCGCGGCGGCGCACCTCGACCGGCCCGACCTCCTGGCACGAATGATCGCCGAAGATCCGGCGCGCGTACACGAGCGCGGCGGGGATGGCCAGACACCGCTCCATTTCGCAACATCGCGCACCGTCATCGACCTGCTTCTAGCAGCCGGCGCGGACATCGATGCGCGGGACGTGGATCATCGCTCGACGGCGGCAGAGTGGATGCTCGACCAAAAACGGACCGCGGGTCGATTCGACCTGGCGTGCTATCTCGTCGAGCGCGGGGCATCGGCGGACATCTTTCTCGCGTCGGCGTTGGGACTGAGCGACAGGGTGCGTGCGTTGCTTCAGGCCAACCCCAAGCTGCTCGACTTACGCACCGGTCGCGGTGATTACGGCGAGCAGCCGCCGAGCAGCTATCACATCTACATGTGGACGATTGGCGACAGTCGGTCGCCGTTGGATGTCGCTGCGCAGTTCGAGCAACAGGAGACGCTACGAACCATGTTGGAGTTTGCCTCTCCACTGCAGCGTCTTCTTGCCACTTGCCGTGGCGGCGACAAAGCGCAGGCGAGATTGATGTTGCGTGAGCACCCCGGAATCATCGAGTCGATGACGTCCGATGATCATCGGGCAATCAGCGACGCGGCGTGGAATGGCGACGCGCGGGCCGTAGCGTTGATGAGCGACATCGGCTTCGATCCGCGAACTCCCGGACAGGACGGAGGTTCGGCGCTGCACTGCGCGGCGTGGGAGGGCTCGGCGGAGACGGTTGCGGTGCTTCTGCGTCGCCCCGACGCGCAGTCTCTAATCGCGATTCGCGACGCGCGTTACAACGCTACGCCGCTCGGCTGGTGCTGTCACGGTTCCCGGTTCGGGAACACCAGCCACGATCACGCTGGTGTGGCGAGACTCCTTCTCGAAGCGGGCGCCCGACCCGAACCCGGGACCCGTGAAGCATCGGCGGCGGTAGAGGCTGTTCTCGGAAACTGGCGGAAGGTGAGCGACGAATCCAAATAAGAAAAACAACGGAACGGGATCCGAGATCTCAGAGGCAGAGATCTCAGTTATTGGTCACTGCGCGCCGACCATTCGAAGCGGTTCATGAGTACGAGCAACAACACTGCCCGAATGGCGGTTCGTGAGGTCCGAGCGCAGTGCCTAACCACTGATATCTATGCTGCTGAGATCTCGGATCCCGTTCAGTAGCAGTTGCAATCGTTATCGAACAATTCGCATCTTCGGCGCGAGATATCTATGACGACTATATCAAAGGCCAATAAAGTTGTCACGCTGATCAACGTCTTCACCGGCGCCCCCGCCCATCAGCAGGAGATCGTGGATCTACTCGCGCGAGCAACCGAAACCTCGGTGCGCTTTGCGCCGGGTTTCATTTCTGCCGGCCTGCATCGCAGCCTCGACGGCACCAGGGTCGTGATGTACGCCCAATGGCACAGCATCGAGGACTACCAGGCGATGCGGGAGAATCCGGCGCCGCTTCCCTACCTGCAGCAAGCGGTTGCTCTGGCCAAGTTCGAGCCTGGGATGTACGAGGTTGTGGAGACCTATTCCCCCCCAGCAGAAGGGTAAAGGTCGTTTTCACCGCCGCGCCTGAGCGACACCATCCGACCAGTCCGAATCGAGTATGGCCAATTTCGCGAACTGGTCGCAGATTGTCGCACGCCAACCGCCGAAACATATGGTACCGAAGTACCCTCCCAGCCGCCAACGATGACACGTCGCGACAACCTCGGAATCGCGTTACTGCTCTTGACCGCTGTCCTTTCAGCGTGCGGGGGTGATTCCACCGCTCCGCCGCCACCGCCACCGCCACCGCCGACAACGGGAACGCTCGAGTTCAACATCGTTACGACCGGAGTCGACATCGACGCCGATGGCTTTCTGCTGGCAGTCGACGGTGCAGTTCCGGGGGCAATTCCCGCCAACGGGAAAGTGAGTATGTCGTTGCCCCCCGGGACTCACACACTAGCCGTCAGCGGGCTTGCCTTCAATTGCGATGTGATCACCGCGCCCCAGTCGGCCGACGTTATCCTGGCGACGACGACCCCGGTCGATGTGCGGGCGAGCTGCACACCCTATCTCCGCAACGCCATCGTCTACACCAGCCAGCAATTCGGCATCCCGGAGATCATGGTGATGCGCCCCGACGGCTCCCGGAGTGAGCGACTCACGACCGATCAGCTGTCGTACTCCGCTCCGGTCGTGTCGCCTGACGGACAGACAATCGCCGTGGCTTGGTACCTCGGTGGAGGGTGGAACGGGATCTACCTGATGGATCGATTCGGCAAGACACATACAAAGTTGGTCGGCAATTCCAACTTCGACGGCACGCCGGCCTGGTCACCCGATGGGACGAAGATCGCATTTCGCAGCAGCCTGCACGGGCCGTACGGCGATTATGGCCGCATCTTCGTCATCAATCGAGACGGAACCGGGCTGCGCCAGCTCACGCCCGAAGTCGCGGCCGGGGACTACAAGTATGACGACGGTGCCGCCTGGTCGCCCGACGGAACGCGACTCGTGTTCTCGCGAAGTGGTGTGTTGTTCTTGATCAATGCCGATGGTACCGGTCTCGTCTCGACCGGTGTAACCGGCGAGTACCCGTCATGGTCCCCGGATGGAACTCAGATCGCGTTCGGGAGCACCAACGGAGGAAGTGAAGGAATCTTCGCGATGGATATGAGCTTCACCCCCCGCCGGCTCACTACAGCGGTTCAGTCCGATCAATGGCCTCGGTGGTCGCCGGACGGGCTTCAACTCGTGTTTCAGCGCGTAGAAAATAACGTCTTCCATCTTTACAAGATGAGCGCGGATGGGAGTGGTGCGACGCGGCTGAACAACGTGACGCAGAGTGAGTCCGGGCCATACTGGAGCCGCAACTTCTAGCGGCCGGTTGTACAATGCTTGCAAGGGCTAGGTGAGTGATGGAGACCTCCTACTGGCGTGTGTCCTTTCTTCAAGGGGTTTAGTATGCGAATCCACGCTATTGCCACCACTGTAGTCGCCCTTATCCTGACAACCGCTTGTCCCAAGAAGTCGTATGTTGTCGCCGCAGCGCCGGCGGAGCCCGGACACTTCGCGGTGATCCTCGAGCGATCAGCATCAGGATGGGCTGCGCATTGCGAGGTGGGGTGCCAGTGGACCGACGTAACTATGTCATGTAATGGTTGCGATGTGCAGCTCGATGCGAGTGGAATTGCACTCGCCTATCCTTTGCCTGCGCCCAAGGGTTTTGCCTTTGTAGTCTCGGATGCCCGCGATGGGTGGACCGCACGTGGAATTCAAGGCGTGAGGTGGCAGAACCTTTCGTGGAGCTGCGGCGCAGTCGTGTGTCGGGGCCGACTCGATGAAACTGGAGTCGGAAGCGCGTGAGTCGGCGTGCTGAAAACCTTTCTCATCCTCGGAGTCGGCGGAGTCACGAGGCTGGCCGCCGGAGGCTTTCGATGCGTATAACCTTAGGGGTCTTGGTCGGGCTTGTTTCCCTGGCGTGCAACGCCGAGGCGCCGACGCAGAATGCCACGGAGAACAGACTAGCGCCTCCGACCCTCTCGTTCAGCGCCACTTCGCGCCCGATCTCGAACGCGAGCGGTGGACAGGATCTCGAAGTTTCCGTCTTTGCTCCGCAACTCAACCAAGACCCACATCGGGGTAGCAACGGGCGCGCTGTGTCCACTGTTTGTGCGGATCTTTCCGGACCCCACGGGCGAGCCCTCTGGCTCGCTCGACCTCTCGATGGCTTGCCCATCGGCATCACCGACGCTTGACCTCGCACCCACCGATACGCTGGTGCTGAAGCGCGTGTTGCCCGCAGACAGTCTCGCGTCGTTTGCTCCGGGCAATTACGGCGTGAATGTCACAATCACGACCAGTACTGACGTGATGGGCGGCTGGGCGGGCGCAATCCTGCTTCCGCTCGGAAGCTCGCGTTAAGCAGGAGTCGCAGCAGACGCCGGCACCGATATCCTGGCCGAGCATGACGGGCTGCCGCCCGGCTTGTCGCCCGCCGACAACGAGGTCGGCTGGCGGATGTCACTCGAAAAACTTGCGGCGCTGGTCGAAGCGGGATAGAAAATACCTATATGAGATCGATACCTCGTCGTTTGGCGCTGATTCAGCGCATCGTTGTGGCGATTCTGCTCGCGTCGACAGTCGCACTCACTCCATCGCTGGCTCACGCCCAGGGCGCCAAAGCAAGCCGACCTAAACAGCCCCTCGTCGTCTCACGCTCGTCCAACATCATCGAGCAGCAGGGCCTCCGGTTCAAGGATCTCAACAGAAATGGCGTCCTCGATCCGTACGAAGACTGGCGCCTGCCTCCTGCGGCGCGCGCGAAGGACCTTGTGAGCCGGATGACGCTCGAGGACAAAGCGGGCATGATGATGCACGGCACCGCGCGGAGCTCGGGGCCGATGGGAGGAATCGGCTTCGGAGCCAATTACGACACGGCCTTGATCGGGAAGCTCATTCGCGACGTGGGCGTCAACAGCTTCATCACCCGACTTGGCGGTGATCCGCGCACGCTTGCCGGTGAAGACAACGATCTGCAGGAGATCGCCGAGAAAACGCGACTCGGCATTCCACTGACAATCAGCAGTGACCCCCGGAATCACTTCCAGTACACCATTGGCACTAGCAGCCAGACGGGCCGGTTCTCACAGTGGCCCGAGACGCTCGGACTCGCCGCGACCCGGGACGCGGCACTGGTGCGGCGATTCGCCGACATCGCGCGGCAGGAGTACCGCGCGGTCGGCATCCAGGAGACTCTCTCACCGCAAGCAGATCTCGCGACGGAGCCGCGCTGGAGCCGCATCAGCGGCACCTTCGGCGAAGACGTCGAGCTCTCGCGCGCGCTCGTCAAGGCTTATGTCGAAGGATTTCAACACGGCGCTAACGGCGTCGACTCCTCGGGCGTGGTTGCGGTCGTCAAGCACTGGGTCGGATACGGCGCGCAGACGGG
>JBGQIT010000232.1:0-5184 GCA_041498575.1 Gemmatimonadaceae bacterium | reverse complement strand
CTCGGCGTACACCAGGGCGCTGCGCAAGGGATGGTCGGCGCTCGGATGCATCGTGAGAGCGGCAATCACGAGACACACGACACCCGTGCCGGCGAGCCACGGCGCACCCAACCAGCGCGCGTTGCCGGCCATCAGCTCGAGCAGCGGCGCGAGCAGTAGTGTAGCCAGCGACGCCACCACACAGAGCGCGATCGCGCCCGTACCGGCGACGCCGAGCATCACTACCGAAACACCGTAAATGAAGCCGACGAGAAGGAGCAGCGTCACGATGGCGGCTGCCCACTCGCCAATCACGCGGCCGCGTGGGAGGAGCGCCGCGCCCGCGGCGAACAGAAGCGGCCAGGTGAAGAGGTAGCCGACACCCGGGGTTCGCGCGCTGAGCAGAAGCGCGAGGACCAGCCACACGATAAGAGCGCCGACCTGCAGCCCGCGCGGAGTGGACCACCGATTCGCAACCGCGTAGCACGCAGCTGTCACGGATAAAGCGAGCAGCACGAGGGCTGTCGCATTCAGCCCACTCCACAGCGCGGGGCCGTCGAACATTCTGCCGACGACCAACCCGACGCCGCCGGACACCACGAGCGCGACGAATGTCGCGAGCACGCCTGTACCCACACCCGTTCGATCGCGAGCCACGAGCGTTCCGACGAGCACCAACGTGACAATCGCCAGTGGAATCTCGAGTCCCACCGGATAAACGACGAGGCCGATGATCGGCAGGTCGAAGAACACGCCGTCGCCGGTGCGCGGGCGCGGCAGCGGCTCAGTGCCGAACGTGCGAACAAGCGCGAGCATCTGGGATCCATGATGCTGCAGACTTCCTGGATTCAGGTGCGCGATATCGTCGTGACCCGTATGGTAGCGCTCGACGCCGTCGGCAAACGCGAAATTGAGCGCGGGAAGGCCGAGCACGGCGACCTCGGAGAGATCGGTGTCGTTGGGCAGTGTGCGATAGATCGTCGCGTAGACCGATCCCGCCGTCGCGTCGCGGGCGCTGCGCAGCGCTCGAGCGGCGTCGAGATTGCCCGGGCCCGTTTCGAACATGAACGAACGCCCGCTGGTCCCGCGGGCTTCGAAATTGAGCACGACCGCGACGTCCTTCGCCCACGGATGCTCACGCACGAACGCGGCGGCGCCGAGGAGTCCCGCTTCCTCTCCGTCGGTGAACAGCGCGATGACGTCGTGCGCGAGTGGCTTGCCCGCGCGCAATGCGCGGAGTGTTTCGAGCAGCGCGGCGGATCCGGCGCCGTCGTCAGACGCCGCCGGCCCAGCCTCGACGCCGTCGTAGTGCGCCATGACGAGCACCGCCTCGCCGTTCGGATCGGTGCCCGGAAGTCGGGCGAGAATGTTCTGCACGTGCCCCGCTTGCCGATAGCGAGTGCCGATTGCCGTCGCTTGTTGGATCTGCGGGTGAAGCCCGAGCGCGGAGAACTGGCCAACGATGTAGTCGCGCACGCGATCGTGATCCGGGGTGCCCATCGGATGCGGCCGCTGCGCGATCTGCTCGACGTGCCGTAAAGCGCGCTCGGCGGAGAACGCCGTATCAGGCGCCGTCGCCGGAACGGCACGCGGCGGCCGCGCAACCCGGAGAATCGAGATCGCGCAGAGGATGAGGAGGCCAACGGCGATACCGATTCGGTTGAGCATCGGAGTCACCGTCAGCTACGGACCCTCATTTTCGCCGGATTGTCGATATCGTCCGCCTCGTTAGGCTGCGCGCGTACTGAGCGGTCAGGGCAAAAGCGGACAATGACGACGGTTCACTCAATTCAGGAACGGTGTCACGAAATCCAGGACATTCTGGCGGTCCAGGCGGAAAACTCCCCCAGTCCCACCGCAAGTCTGATTGAGCCCGAACGAGGTCACTCCGGCGATCACGTTGCTGGAACCAAGGAAGTTGGGCCCGCCCGAGTCGCCGAAGCAGGTGCCACCCGTCGCGGCGTTGTTCGACAGGAGAAGCGAGAAGTCCCCCGTGAACCCCGGGGTGTTGATCTGGATCAGGTGAGGTTCGGCGCTCATGCGGATCAACTGGGCCTGAACGAAGACGGGGTTGATTCTCTGCAGACCGTAGCCCACGGCGGTGAACCGGGTGGCGTTTCTGGGTTTAAGCGCGTCGAGCTGGTTCACCGTGGGGAGCTTTCCATACTGGTCGGGAAGGAGCTGGACGGCCTCCGTCAGCAGGATGACTCCCACGTCATGCCGGAAGAATGCGCTCTCGGTAAAGAGAGGGTGCGCGTGCCACGAGGCGGCCTCGATCGTGTTGGGGCCGGCGAACGGAAAGTTGTTGTTCCCATTCTCGACATCGGATTCGGTGAAGATGCGCATGCCGCTGAACTCGCCGGGCTCTCCGGCGCAATGTCCGGCGGTCAGCACAAGTTTCGGGGCGATGAGGGTGCCGGAGCAGCGGAACGCCGGCTGTCCGCCGATATCCATTACGATGAGGACGACGGCGGGATGGGCATTCCCGTCGACCACGCCGTCGGTGATGAACGAAGGGCGATCCGGCGGGCTTAGGGGAGCTGTGGGAGCTCTGTCACAGCCGAGCGGGATAAGGCAAGCAACGGCAAGGGCTGGGATTAGGCTGCGAGCAGTCATTGGTTCCTCCTAATGAATGAATGGAGACCTCGAATGCCGGACATGACTAGCGGCCGCCAGATCGCCGCGTCCAAGCTGCGACGCCAATCCCGACAAAAGCAAACCTACCGTCGGGAAACGGCACCGCTAGAAGGTGCCTGCTGGGTACTTCGCGATCGCTGGTTCACCTACGCCCAGCCAGTTACGAAGCTCTCTCCGCCAACGCGCTCTCGAGCGCGTTCCACGCCAGCAGCGCGCACTTCACCCGCGCGGGGACCTACGCGTCAGATCGGCCGGAACCCTCGCACTTCGACAATAGACCAAGCGTCCGGGCCCGGCGCTACGACGGTAGAGACGTACTTAGGAAAATGCCAACGAGGGTCGAAAGCGATCCGAAACTCGCCGTTGATGCCGGCTGATCGTTCGAGATTGTCGTACAGGCCGTCGATGCTGAACGTGTTCCAATCGGTGAGGGCAGCAGATTTACCAGCTCTGTCCCACGCTCGCAGGAGCTGACCATTCCGAACCTCCATTAATAGCCAACCGCGAGTTCCGGGACAGAAACACCCCACTCGGAGCAGAAATTTGTAGGCGCGCGGCTTTCTGGCTTGCCATAGTTCGCGTTCCTTTCTGAGCGTCGCGCGGAGGGCTTGGCGTTGCCCTGGCAGCTTAAAGATTTGCCCTTCAGCGGCGTAAACGCTGGCGACGGCAGTGTCCCTGAATAGCGCGATGACGCTGGTGTCCGTGACGGGGGCAACCACGCCGGCCGTGTCTTTGATCACGGGATCGTCAACATTACTCTGGACGCGGACATTCTTGTGGCAGGCGACAGGAAAGACGCCGAGCAGCAACAAGGCGGACAGGGCGATTCCGAGGCGCACACGACTCCAGCGCCGACCAGCGTCAGAGCTACGCGGCACCGTCATTCGCCTCTTATCTCGCGGTGCCCTGTGAAGATCGCTCGGCCATCGCACTCTCCAACGCATTCCACGCCAGCAGCGCGCACTTCACCCGGGCTGGGAATCTCGCCACGCCAGAGAGCGCGCGGAGGGAGCGCATCTGCGGATCGTCGGCGGCGGAGGAATCTCCAAGCATCAAATCCCGGAATTGCTTCCGGATCGAGTCGATCTCCCCCGTGGCCTTTCCCTTCACGAGCTGGGTCATCATCGACGCCGACGCCTGGGAGATCGAGCAGCCGCGTCCCGAGAATTTGAGATCGCAGACGCAATCGCCATCGAACGCGACCTGAAGACCGATTTCGTCGCCGCACAGTGGATTCTTCATCTCCACACTCGCGTCCGCTTTCTCGAGCGTTCCCTTGTTCCGCGGTCGCCGGTAATGATCAAGAATCAACTCCTGATACAGCGCGCCGATCTCGGCCGAACTCCTAGGCAGAGACACGTCGCCTCCCGGTCCGACGGAGTCGGCTAGACTGGCGCATATCCGAAGATCTCCCTCGCCTTCAGGATCCCCGCGACAAGCGCATCGATATCGCTCTCGTCGTTGTACACGTAGAACGACGCCCTCGCCGTCGCCGGCACATCGAGTCGCCGCATCAGCGGCTGGGCGCAGTGGTGCCCCGCGCGAATGCAAACTCCCTCACCGTCCAGAATCGTGGCGAGATCGTGCGGATGCACATCTCCGAGCGTGAAGCTCAGAACGCCACTCCGCTCGCTGGCGGGAGGTCCATAGATGTGAAGACCTTCGATCGCCGCGAGCCGCTCCTGGGCCGCCGACATCAGCGCCCGCTCGTGTGAGCGCACGCGGTCCATGCCGATCTTGTCGAGATACTCGACCGCCGCGGCGAGACCGACTGCGTTGGCGGCATTGGGCGTTCCCGCTTCGAATTTGTAAGGCAGCACGTTCCAGGTCGTGCGATCGTCGTGCACGAACTCGATCATGTCGCCGCCCGTCTGATACGGCGGCATCTCCTCGAGCATCTCGCGATTGCTGATCAAGCCGCCAATTCCCATCGGCCCGAGCATCTTGTGGCCGCTGAAAGCATAGAAATCGACGCCGAGCGAATCGAACGAGACAGGGAAGTGCGGAGCGCTCTGCGCGCCATCACAGACGAGAATCGCCTCGGTCTTCCCACGCGCCAGCCGCACAATCTCCGGAATCGGATTAATCGTTCCCAGTGCGTTCGACACATGACTGAAGGCGATGACCTTCGTACGCTTGTTGAGCAATCCGCTCAGGAAATCGAGATCGATTTTTCCGTCAGGAGTGAGCTCGCAGACTCTGAACTTCGCACCCTTCCTCATCGCTAGCACCTGCCACGGGACGAAATTCGCGTGGTGATCCATGGCCGTGACGACGATCTCGTCACCGCTCGCGACGTTCGCCATTCCCCACGAGCCGGCGACTAGATTCAGGCCTTCTGTGGTGCCGCGGGTGAAGATGAGACAGTCGGAATCGCGGACGCCAAGAAACTGTGCAATCCGAACTCGCGAGTGGTGGTAGACCTCGGTTGCCCGCACGGAAAGCGCGTAGGCCCCGCGATGTGGATTTGCGTTCGCCGTCTCGTAGAAATCGCGCAGCGCATCGAGAACCACTCCGGGCTTCTGCGACGTCGCGGCCGAGTCGAGGTAGTGGAGACCCGGATTATTG
>JBGQIT010000231.1:0-5205 GCA_041498575.1 Gemmatimonadaceae bacterium | reverse complement strand
TCATCTGCCGAAGCGCGGAGAGGTCGTCGAGAATCCAGAACGAGCGCCCGTGCGTCGCGGCGATCAGGTCGCCTTCCTTGACGGCGAGATCGTGAATAGGAACGATCGGCAGGTTTCGCCGCAGCGATTGCCAGTTGGCCCCGTCGTCGAACGATACCCAGACGCCGCGTTCCGTTCCCGCGTACAGGAGTCCCGCGCGCTCCGGGTCCTCGCGCAGAACGCGAGTGAACTCGGTCGCGGGAATACCATTCGTGATCGGTATCCAGGTAGCGCCATAGTCACTGGTCTTGTATAGGTACGGCTTCATGTCGTCGAGCTGGTACCGGTTTGCTGCAAGATAGGCGGTGCCAGCCGCGAAATTCGACGCGTCGATCATGGAGATGCGCGCCCACTCCGGCAGGCCAGCTGGCGTCACGTTCTTCCAGGTCTTTCCACCGTCGCGAGTGATGTGCACCAGTCCATCATCCGATCCGGCCCAGATTACACCCGCGGTGCGCGGCGATTCGGCGATCGTAAAAACGGTCGCGTAGTACTCGACGGATGTCTGATCCTTCGTGATCGGACCGCCGGACCCGCCGAGCGTGCGGGGATCGTGCCTGGTCAGATCGGGAGTGATCGGCTTGAATGTCTGGCCTTCGTCATCTGTCTGAAAAATCACGCTGCTCCCGACGTACATCCGTCCCGGGTTGTGCGGCGAGATCACGATCGGATAGGTCCACTGAAAGCGATACTTCGCGTCGGCGGCGTCGTGGCCCATCGGATTGTTCGGCCACGGATTGACGTCCCGCTCGAAGCCGGTCTTGATGTCCTTTCTGGTGAGGAGACCGCCGTACGATCCGGCGAACACGATGTCGGGGGTATCGGGCCGCACCGCGATGTAGCCGCTCTCGCCGCCGCCGACGTCGTACCAGTCGCTGATGTCGATTCCGCCGCTCTTTCGGCTCGGGCCGCACAGCGTCGAGTTGTCCTGTTGCGCGCCGCAGACCCGATATGGGAAATGATTCGTTGTCACGACGTGGTAGAACTGCGCGGTTGCCTGGTCCTGCTCGGTCCACGATTTCCCGCCATTGAACGACACATTCGCGCCGCCGTCGTTCGACTCGATCATTCTGTCAGCATCGTTAGGGGCGATCCACAAGTCGTGGTTGTCGCCATGAGGAACCGTTATCGGCCGAAATGTTTTGCCGTCGTCGGTCGACCGGTACATCCCGGTATTGAGTACGTAAATCGACTTGTCGTTCTTAGGGTCCGCGAAAATGCGAGTGTAGTACCAGGCGCGCTGGCGTAGCCTCCGCTCACTGTTCGTTCGCGTCCACGTGGCGCCTCCGTCGGAGGAACGAAACACACCACCCGAATCAGCTTCCACAATCGCCCAGACTTTGTTCGAGTTGCTCGGAGAGACCGCGAGGCCAATGTTGCCGATCACACCGTGGGGCAGGCCGGAATTGCGCGTCAGCTCGGTCCAATGTTCGCCGCCGTCCGTGGATTTGAAGATCCCGCTTCCCGCTCCGCCCGATACGAGCTGCCACGGAGTTCTCCACGCCTGCCAGAATGCTGCGTAGATGATTTCCGGATTGTTGGGATCGAGCACGAGATCGGTGATGCCGGTGGAGTCGTTGCGGTAAAGAATTTTTCTCCACGTCTTTCCGCCGTCCGTGGTTTTGTAAACGCCCCGCTCGCTGCTCGGGCCGAATACGTGGCCCTGGGCTCCGACGTAGACGATATCGGGGTTCGTGGGACTTACGCGGACACGTGAAATCTGCCGAGTGTCGGTGAGGCCGAGCGAGGTCCAGGTTTTTCCGGCGTCGCTGGTGCGCCAGACCCCGTCGCCGTGCGATACATTTCCGCGAATTGGATACTCACCGCCGCCGACATAAGCGATATCGGGATTCGACTCGCTCACGCCGATCGCCCCAATCGTGCCGCCGAAGTACTTATCGGTGACCGGCGTCCAGGTAATTCCGCCGTCTGTGGTCTTGAAGACTCCGCCGCCGGTCGTCCCGAAGTAGTACTCGTTGGGACGTTTGCCCGATCCGGCCACCGCGACCGATCGTCCGCCTCGAAACGGGCCGATCTCGCGCCAGTGGAGCGCGGCGAGGGCACTGCTGTCGTACGCGGTCGATGACGTCGGTGCAGCCGGAATCGCGCGGCCCGGAATCGGCTGAAGCTGCGAGATGGCGGACGAAGGAGACAGGGATGCGGTCGAAAGTGCTGCGCCAACCAGAGGGCAAAGGGCGCGAAATTTCACGAATCAATTCTCCGGGCGTGCAAGGTGAGTGGCCGCTACTATGTAGCGAACACTCCAACCTGTCGGCAAGTGGTCCCGGTTCCCGAACGTGCCTTTCTGTTCGCTCCGGTCTCTAGCGGAGAAACCTGTCAGCGAGCTGCGCGAGCCGTTCGTCTCCATCGCGCTCCGCTCGCGCGCGAATCTTCTCCACGTAAGGGCGTAGCGTTTTTTCGCCCCAGTAGTATCCGGTCGCGCTTTCGGCGCTTCCTGTGTCGCCCGATTGCGCACCCTCGAGCAGAGCCTCGGCCGCCGCCTCATCGTAGCCGGGATCGTTGCGGGCGGGAAGGGAATAGCGCTTTCCCGGATTCCCCCACCCAGCATCTTCTTTCACGAATGCTCGCGACATTTCGACTGCCCTCGACGGAAGGGATGTAATGTCGCAGCTTTCAAGCCGGTATCACGGGATTTGCAGGTTATGTCGGGAAGGCATGAAATCATGGAGGCTGGATGAGAGAGGAATCCTTTGAGGAGCAGCAGGAAACGCTCGACCCGCATCGCCGCGAGGAGAGAGATGGGGCTGCTCTCGAGCTCGGCGGAAGGCTTCGGCAGAGGGGCGTGCTCCTCACTGGGCGCGAGACCAGCGGCCAGCTCGACGATCTCATGACCGCCATCGATCGCTTCGAAGCGGCAGTGATCGCCCGCGGTGGAGACCTCTTTGTGAATACGCCCTCCTCCAATCCGCCGGAGAATCCCGATTTCGTGATTCCATTTCGCGTGCCAGGAGAGGATCCCGAGGCTTACGCCGCGCGCATCAACGAAGCCGCCGAACGTTTGGAGAAAGTCGACCTTTAGTCGACTTCTGTTGTGAATAGCGCGACGCGCCGGAGCATACGCTGGGCGCAGGCGGGCCTGCTGGTGAACGCGCTGCTGGTGCTGGTCAAGCTCGTTGCCGGAATTGTCGGACACGCAAATGCGCTCGTGGCCGACGCCGTCGAGTCATCGGCAGACATTTTCTCCTCCATGATAGTGTGGATGGGCCTGAGCATCGCCGCCCGTCCGGCCGACGAAGACCACCCTTACGGCCACGGCAAGGCTGAGCCGCTTGCAGCCGTCGTGGTGTCGCTGATGCTGCTCGGCGCAGCGGTGGGGATCTCGATCCTGGCGATTCGTGAGATTCGCACGCCGCACCACCTTCCAGCTCCATTTACGCTGTTTGTCGCGGCGGGCGTAATCATCGTCAAGGAGATTCTCTATCGAAGAGTGTTGCGTGTCGGCAGGGACGTGGGGAGCACGGCTGTCACCGCCGATGCGTGGCATCACCGTGCGGATGCAATCAGCTCGCTCGCGGCGTTCATCGGAATTAGCATCGCGCTATTGGGCGGCCGCGGCTGGGAAGCCGCCGACGATTGGGCCGCACTCGTCGCCGCTCTCCTCGTCGCGGTGAATGGCGTGAGAACACTTCGTCCCGCGATCTCCGGGCTGATGGACGAAGCGCCTGACCGTACAGTCAAGGAGCGTGTGCTCGAAGCGGCGTGTGTCGTGGAGGGCGTCCGTAACGTGGAGAACCTGAAAGTGCGACGATCCGGGCTCGGTTTGTACGTCGACCTTCACGTGCAGGCTGACCCCGGGATCTCGCTTGAAGACGCGCACGAGATCGCGGCGACGGTCAAGTACGCAATAGTGGAAGCGATTCCGAGCGTGGCCGGTGTACTCGTTCACATGGAGCCGTATCGCAACAGTGGAAAACTTTCGGACGATCCGGTGCTGAGCTTGCCGCCAGCTTGAGTCGAGCGGCTATTTTCGCTTCCAGTCACCGCTCTTTCCGCCCCGCTTCTCGATGAGACGCACGTCCGAGATCTGCATGCCGCGGTCGAGTGATTTCGCCATGTCGTAAATCGTGAGCAGCGCGACGGTGACAGCCGTGAGCGCTTCCATCTCTACGCCTGTTCTCCCGCGGGTCGACGCCCATGCGGTGACGTGGAGCCCGGGTAACGATCTGTCCACCTCCAGATCCACTCCGGCGTCCGTCAGCGCGATCGGGTGACACAGTGGAATGAGCTCGGCGGTCCGCTTTGCCGCCATTATGCCGGCTATGCGCGCCGCGGCGATGGCGTCGCCCTTGGAGAGGGCATGTCGCTCGATCGCATCGAGCGCATCGAGGCTCATTGTTATCGAGCCTTCCGCGAATGCGGTGCGCCCGGTCTCCGCTTTTCCCCCGACATCGACCATGCGGGCACGCCCTTCGGCGTCCAGGTGCGTAAGGTCGGTCATCGCAGCGTCGCGGACAGATCGCGAATCAGCTTCGATGCGATGAGCTGCGGACTGACGTTTCCATCAGCGTAGGTCTGCGCCTTGAGAACCGCATCCACCGCCCTCGCCGCGGAATCGGCGGCGGAGACATCCTTTCTGTGGAGTGCGTCACGTGCTCGTTCACCAAGAAGCTCGACCAGCGCTTCCAACGTATTAGCGAACGCGCCCCGCGCGCCCGCGGATCCCTGCGAGAGGGCCGTCGATTGAATCAGAGATGGCCGAGCGCTTGTGGCCGCGTCCACGATTCTTCGGGCGTTGATCGTCGCCTTGGCGTCGCTATCACCGGTGAGGAGTCTGCCCGGCGCACCGGCGGCTGCCCGTACCCGCTCGGAGGTCGTCATTTTTGCCTTGCCGTCGAGCGTTTTCTTGACGACTGGGTTCTCCACGAACGCCCGGACCGCGCTGTCCTGCACGAGAGGCACGCGGGCCGTTATGACGCGCGAGCGAACGGTGGGCAATAGCGCCCCAGGCTCGCTCGATGTGAGAATGATGGTGGTGTCAGCGGGCGGCTCCTCGAGCAGTTTCAGAAACGCATTTGCCGCCATGTCCGCGCCTTCCTGGGGAACCATTCGCTCAGCATCGCCGACGATGAAGATCTTCCGGTTTCCCATTGCCGGCGAGATGGCTGCCCGCTGAACCAGAGAGCGAACAGTGGCGACATATATCCC
>JBGQIT010000230.1:0-5211 GCA_041498575.1 Gemmatimonadaceae bacterium | reverse complement strand
GTTTTTGAATCCTGCCGCCTCGAACGCGGGCTGCCAGTCGAGGATCGCTTTTCTCACCCATGGCTTCCACTGCTCGGGCGTCGCGGGATCGACGTAATAGACAATGGGCTTGATCGGCTCCGACAGCGCCGCGTTCGGATCCTTTTTCTCCAGGCGGTAGCGAGATATGTAGGATCGGTCAGCCGACCGTTGTTCAGTAGTCCCAAAATCCACCTGCGCGATGGAGAAGTATCCCAGTCGCTCGTCCCACCGTCTCGGCTCCATCGGCTTTTCGGGAAGGCGGACAAGGCTCCAGTGCGCGAGCACGCTCTGGGCCGGTTGGGGGCCCGGGCTCTGACCGCCGCCGCCCCCTCCGCCACCCCCGCCCGGTGTTGGGGTCACCGTGCCCGTTTGCGTCGCCTCGATCTCGACGTTGTCGGGGAAGGCGAGCGCGTTCTCGACGAACGAGCGGCGCTCGTCGAGGCTTCCACGAATTGCCGCGAACTCCGGAATGCTCGTGGTATAGAGTCGAGTCACGTCGATCACGGCGGCGCTGTCGGGTCCGTAGGATTCGACGTTGAACACCGCGATCACTGGAGGATAGTTGGCCGCCTGAACGGCGCGATAGACCGGGTTGGTGCTGTCGGCGACGATAGCATAGGATGGAGACCGGAGGATGACTCGGTTTCCGCTTCGATCCCATCTCAGTGTCCGTTCCGCGAACTGGTCGCCGCCGTAATTGCCGAACTGGCCGCCGGGCAGGCGGGGGTTTGCGGCAGCCGCCCTCGTGTAGCGTCCGACGAGGAGCATGTCCTTGTTCAGCTCGTTCTTCGGGATCTCGAAGTACAGCTTGTCGTTCACTCGGTGGACCGCGAACATGCCGCGACGTGTTTTTGCGTCGCGGGTGATGACGCGGTTGTAGGGGCGTGGCTGCGCGGGGGCATTTCCGCCCGCGCGGCCGGAATCACCGCCCGCTCTGGTGCTGTCACCGGATGGTCCCTGTCCGTTGCGCTGGGGAGTGGGAACCGTGCGGGGCTCAGGCGTGGTCGAGCACGCGGCAGCTGCTAGAAGCGCGGAGACGGCGATCAGTCTGTTCAGCATTTTTCGGCGAGGGTGCTGGGATGGGAGACGGGGGAGCGGCGACCAGCAGAGCCGTCCCATGTGGGTGATGATCTCTTTCGCACCGGCGGGTCGAAGTGTTGACGCTACCGGTTAGAGCCGCCGACTCCAAAGCCTAAAGTGTCGGCGGCGACCCGTCCAATATTTAGCCCACCCGCGACCGAGTCCAGATCGCCAGCGTGGTGCAGTTCAACCTCGGAACACCGCGCACGAACGGAGGCGGGGGAGTTTGCCCGGGCGGATACACTTCGGCGGCTACGACGTCGCGAGCCGGAACGTAAGTGTCGAGATCTCCGGGGAACATTGACCGCCACGGAAGCCCATCGACATATGTAAAGAGGCAGCCGTTCACGCCTCGGAGCACCGGTCCAGTCCGGCCGACGGATTGGACCAGAACCGGCACCCGCCGAAAAATGTCGGACGTGGTCGCCGGTTTCATTTCAGCGATCTGATCCGGCGTAATGAAGTAAGCGCCTCTGACTTGGGACTCTCGCCGAAAAAAGCCAACCTTGTCGAGGCCCGCGGAGTCGCGAGCCCACTGAGTCGCAACTGTCGCCACCTCGCTGGGCGTAAGGAGCTTGACGTTGACATGGTTGCGCGCGCGATCGCTCGGCTTCGTTGAAAACTTGGCTTCGACGCGCACCGGGACGTAGCCGCGCTGACGAACTACGACCGCTTGCGGACCACCGGGAACACCGGGGAGCGTGTAATTCCCATTTGCGTCGGTTCGAGTCGCCTCATTCGTGCCCGGAACGTAGACGCGCGCGTCCGGTACTGGCTTCCCGTCGCTGGTCGTTACTCTTCCGGTGACCGTCACGGTCCCGGTGGTCTGGACCACGCCGGGTGTCGACGTTTTCATCGCCGAGCTGACAGAGGCGGTAAAGGCGATGAGCGCGAGGGCGCATGCGAGAGCTTTGATTCTGAACATCTTTCTCACTCAGTTCTGGATTTCACGTTCAAGGTGCGCAACTCTCAAGCCTGCCGCGTGAAAGTGGGTGGAGCACTCGTCGGCGAAATCTGCTTCCTGCCGTGCCTTGGAACATCCGCTCGAAAAAAAACCTGCATCGCCAAAGCAGATGCAGGAATGAATGTTCAACGCGCCCGGAGAGACTCGAACTCCCAACCTTCTGATCCGTAGTCAGATGCTCTATCCAATTGAGCTACGGGCGCTCCTCGCGATGCCTGGAACGAAAGTACCCACTCTCGTTCGCAGTCCGCAGTATTTGAATCCTATGAGCGGTACAAGACTCGAACTTGTGACCTCCACGATGTCAACGTGGCGCTCTAACCAACTGAGCTAACCGCCCTCTTTTTCATCGCACCGGAGAGCGGGAAACGGGACTCGAACCCGCGACCCCAACCTTGGCAAGGTTGTGCTCTACCAACTGAGCTATTCCCGCGACAAACAAGCGTTCTCGTCTCACTGCTAAGCCATGGAGGTGAGGGGAATCGAACCCCTGACCTCTTGAATGCCATTCAAGCGCTCTCCCAACTGAGCTACACCCCCGGCATTTCCCCGACGGTCTAATTGCGCCCGACGGGAACCGCGAAGGATATCCAAGGGTAGTATCGATGTCAAGAAATTTGCTCTGGCAGAAATGCCAACGGCCGGTATCTTGCAGCGCTTCGACAGCCTGAATTTTTCGGTTACACAAAAACGCTTTTGTTGTCGCTCCAAAGGGCTGTAGAAACAACACTAATTCGCTTGCATTGCCGGCCCGTCAAAGGCTGCATTCGCATAAGGCTTTCACAGCAGTACCCAAGAGGTTTTTACCAATGGCAGAAGTAAAGCGTCGCCGCAAAACGGCCGTCGCGGGAATCGCCCCCAGCGAGCCCGAAAGGGATATTCTCGATCAGTACCTTTATGAGGTCAGCACTTATCCGCTGCTCAAAGGTACCGAGGAGATCGAGGTTGCCCGTCGGATTCGCGCCGGTGACCCGGACGCCCTCCAGGAGCTCGTGCAGCGCAATCTGCGCTTCGTGATCTCCGTGGCGAAGAAATATCAGAACCGCGGCATGCCGCTCATCGACCTGATCGGCGAGGGCAACGTCGGTCTGCTCACGGCTGCGCGCAAATTCGACCCCGACCAGGGCGTCAAATTCATTTCGTACGCAGTGTGGTGGATTCGCCAGGCGATTCTGTCGTCGCTGGCGCGTCAGGGCCGCACGGTACGCGTGCCGCTCAATCGCACGGCTGATCTCTCACGCATCATCAAGGCGTCTGAGATCCTCCGTCAGAAAATGCGGCGCGAGCCGACGCCCGAGGAGCTGTCTCAGCTCACCGGCCTGTCGGTCGATGTCGTGCAGTCGCTCGCCGCGCTCAACACCGGCGACGTGCGTCTGGACGCGCCGATGGATCCGGAAGGCGATCGCTCGCTGATCGAGCGTTTCGTCGCCGACGAGATGCCCGACACCGAGGAAGAGGCGATGAACCGCTTCCTCAACGACGAGATCGAAACCGCGCTGTCGACGCTTCCCCCGCGGGATGCGAAGGTGCTGCGGCTGTACTTCGGACTCGAAGGTGGGCGGGAGCACACGTTGGAGGAGATTGGATCTTTGCTCGGAGTAACCCGTGAGCGCGTTCGTCAGCTCCGTGATCGGGCGCTTAAGAGGCTCCGTGAGGGAGATGTCGGCCGCGCACTTGGTTCTTTCGCGGCGTAAGAAACGAAAGGGCAATTGAAGGGGACGAGCTTTGCTCGTCCCTTTTTTTTTGCTGAACTGAATAGGCGGGAGGTCCCAGTAGCGGAGATGCCAGGTTGTCAGTTCACTACGCCCCGACTTATCTGGGCGGCGTGAGGGCGACAGCTCGTGCCCAGCACGCCATTAGTAAAGTCGGGGCGGCGTGAACTAAATCACTGACATCTGCGCTACTGGGACCTCCCCCCTATTCAGTTGCACCACCCGTCCCCCCCGCCCCGATGCCCGTTTTACCCCTTCCCTCGCGAGAGCCGGGCTCCATCTTTGTGACATGATCAAGCTGGTCGACGTCTACAAATCCTTCGGCGAAAAAAAGGTCCTCGAGGGTTTCTCCCTCGAAGTCGAAGAGGGCGAGACAGTGGCCCTCATCGGCTATTCGGGAACCGGCAAGTCGGTCGCGATCAAGCACATCGTCGGCTTGCTCGA
Organism: Gemmatimonadaceae bacterium; assembly: GCA_041498575.1. Taxonomy (GTDB): domain Bacteria; phylum Gemmatimonadota; class Gemmatimonadetes; order Gemmatimonadales; family Gemmatimonadaceae; genus UBA4720. The sequence goes on along the minus strand of JBGQIT010000230.1, from coordinate 990 downwards.
GCCGGATCGCGGCACCGTCTGGGTAGACAACCAGGAGGTCCCGAAGCTCTCGCGCCCCGATCTGTACGCGCTCCGATCCCACATCGGTTACGTGTTTCAGTTCGCCGCGCTCTTCGACTCGCTCTCCATTTGCGACAACGTCGCGATGGGCTTGCGAAAGGAGGGACGGCTGAGCGAGCGCGACATAGTAAAACGCGTCGGCGAAGCGCTGGAGCTCGTCGATCTCCCCGGTGTGGAATCGAAGTTCCCGGCCGAACTGTCCGGCGGAATGAGAAAGCGCGTTGGCATCGCCCGCGCGATCGCGCGGCAGCCCAAGTACATCCTGTACGATGAGCCGACCACCGGACTCGATCCCGTCACCAGCGCCATCATCGATCAGCTGATGATCCGCATGCGCGAGAAGCTCGGTGTCACGAGCATCGTCGTTACCCACGACATGCGAAGTGCCTATACCGTTGCCTCGCGCATCGCGATGCTCTTCGAAGGCAAGGTCCGACAGGTGGGAACGGTGGACGAGATCCAGCACACACATGATCCCGTCGTACGGCAATTCATCGAGGGCAAGCCCGACCTCGACGTCGCGGAAGCGGGGGTTTGATCGTGGCCTCATCCGCGAATGGATCGACGCTGCCATCTCTTGTCGTTCACCTAGAGCGCGAGCGCGCTCGCGCACTCGTGCGCTCCGCGTTTCCACGGCGCCGGTGGAAGATCATCTCCACCCGCTCGGCCGAGGAGCTCGAAGCCGTCTTTCGGAGAGCGCTGGTCGATGCGGCCCTCATCGACGTCGGCTCACCGGGCGAAGACACGTGGAAGGCTGCCGCGTTTGCCGCCGAATTTCCCAGCGCGCCCTTCTTCGCGATCACGCCACTGCGTCCGACGGACACTCCAACCGCTGCTCGCTGCGCGGGCCTCGGGTTCATCGATGTGATCGTCGAGGGAATCGACGAAAACGCGGCGCGCGATCTCGTTCAGCCGCACGCCTTCTCCACG
>JBGQIT010000229.1:0-5231 GCA_041498575.1 Gemmatimonadaceae bacterium | reverse complement strand
CTGCGCGGGCAAGGTGGAGAAGAGGTCGTGATCGCCGCCATTCCCGGCGCGGGCGAGACCAAGGTCACCGGCTCGACGTACTTGTTCGATCAACAGATCGCCCGCTTCTTCGCCACACTCGCGCCGGTGCCGCTCGCCGTCGCCACCGAAGGCGGAGAATGACCGCGCCCACGCCGTTTGTCAGCGGCTTGAGAACGCAGGGCACAGCCTACAAGCTCGGCTCAGGGTCGGGACCGGTGCTTCAGCTGAGGGCGCAGGTCCTGGAGGCCTGGGATGCCATCCGCATCGACGCGGATCCGTCGGCTTCCGTGAAGAGCCTCAAGCACCTCGCGTTGAAAGAGCTCTATCCCGATGTCCGGAACGACGACGAATACGTCGTCAAGTTGCACGGCTGGGAGATCCTGGACGAGGATGCCCCGATTTCGTCCACCGACGCGAAGAACGGGTCGATCTTTCTCATCACCGACCGCCGCCGGCGACCGGTAGAGTAGGCGTCCCGCGCAATGCGGGCCGCGTTCATCTCCCACAGCGACTGCGGACGACACGACACCGGATGGGGCCATCCGGAGCACGTGGGACGACTGCGCGCGATCACTCGGGCGTTGCGTGACGACCCCGAGCTGTTTCACACCGTCGAGCACCTCGAGGGACGTCACGCTAACATCGAGGAGCTAGAGCTTGCGCATGATCCCTCCTATGTTCGGTCGGTCAGGGTAATCGCCGAGCAGGGAGGTGGACGGCTCGACGCGGATACAGTGACGAGCAGCGGATCGTGGGACGCGGCTACCGCTGCCGCCGGCTGCGTCCTCATGGGCGTGGATCTCTCAGTGAGTAGCGTCAATACGCGAAGCTTTTCGTCTGTACGCCCACCGGGGCACCACGCCGTTCACAACCGCGCCATGGGATTCTGCCTTTTCGGCAACGTCGCGATTGCCGCGCACTACGCGCGGAAGAAGCACGGGCTCCAGCGGATTCTGATCGTCGACTGGGATGTCCACCACGGAAATGGCACCCAGGCACTGGTGGAGAACGAGCCGGACATCCACTTCGTCTCAATGCACCAGTGGCCGTGGTATCCGGGAACCGGAGCCGCCGATGATCGCGGTCCCCACCGTACGATCTGGAACATCCCGAAGCCAGCTGGCCTGCCGCGCTCCGACTACGTTCAAGCGATCGAGCGCGGCATCGACGCCGCGACCGAGGGCTTCGTGCCGGAGCTGATACTGATCTCCGCCGGATTTGACTCCCTCGCCGGCGATCCCCTGGGCGGATTCACACTAGAGGCTGATGACTTCGAGTCCCTTACTCGCTCGCTCGTGTCACGCGCGGACTCCTGGTGTGGAGGTCGCATCGTCAGCGCGTTGGAGGGCGGATATGCGCCCGACAGGCTGGCTCAGGCGGCGCTCGGTCACCTGGGCGCGCTCGCCACCTAGCCGCTAACTTCAAAGCAGATGAGCGCTGCACTCAGACCGCTCCAGGACGTCAGGCCCACAGCAGAGCCGCGTGTCTGGAGCTGCTACAATGATCCGAAGGGGCAGATGCGTCTGGATCTGTCACCGGAGGAGATCGCCCGCGCCCTTGCGGTGGCAGAAGGGACGCTGTGGGTGGACATCGATACCCGTGACGGCAAAAAGGTCTCGATGCTACGCGATGCCTTCCACTTCCACCCGCTGGCCATCGAGGAGTCTGTCAACCCGGACTCGAGGGTCAAGCTCGAGGAATTCGACCGGTACGTCCTGCTCATCGTCCGTACGGTCGCTTTTTGCGAGACCACAGATGATCCCTACGACCTCGCTACCGCGAACATCAGCTTCTTCCTGGGAAAGAACTACCTCGTTACGGTGCACGGAGCGGACACCAACCCAGTCGATGCCACTCGGGAGCTGCTCAAGAGAAAGCCCGAGCTGGCCAATCACGGACCGGCGAAACTGATGCACGCGATCGTCGACCAGGCCGTCGACGCCTACTTCCCGATTATCGACAAGCTCGACGAGTTCATGGATAGCCTCGAGGAGAAGATCTTCGCGCAGTTCGACCAGAACGTGCTGCGGGAGGTATTCGCGGTGAAGCGCCTCGTCTTGACCCTAAGGCGTCACCTGGCGCCTGAGCGCGACGCCATGAGCATTCTGACGAATCGACCCAGTACTCTCCTCACCCCGGATACCCAGATCTACTTCCGGGATATCTACGACCACGTTCTGCGGATCTACGACTCCCTGGAGAATTTCCGGGATCTTCTCAGCAGCACCCAGGAGAGCTATCTAACACAGGTCTCCAATCGTCTAGGGATGGCGACCAAAGCTCTGGGCGTGGTCGCTACCATCTCGCTTCCGTTCGTCGTGGTGAGCGGAATGTGGGGAATGAACTTTGAGCATATTCCGCTTCACAATCATCCGCACGGCTTCATGATCCTGGTTTTCGCGCAGCTCGCGCTTGGTCTGACAATCCTTGCTGGTCTCAAATGGCGCAAACTGCTGTAGGACTCCGCTTGTACGGTGTCGCCGCCGTGGAGTCGGGACACACGATGTCGCTGGCCGAAGGCACGACGCTCGTGCATTATCGCGCGCTCGCGGCGATCGTCGAGCCGTCCGCATACTCCGTTTCAACCCTCGGGGACGACGAGACGGCGAGCTATGTGCGGGTTCTCGAGGAGTCCCACGCTCACTCGGCCGTACTGCCTGCTCCGCCGGGAACGGTTTTCAAGTCGCAGTCGACTCTCACGCGCTGGCTCGAGCTGCACTACTTCACGCTTACCGAGGCCCTCTCGGTGATCGAGGGTCACGCCGCGGCCCGCGTGAGCATCACGACACATGGCAGCCAGGAAGACGATTCCAGGAAGAACCTGGCCGGTCTCGCCGCAGATAGTCTCAGATTGCTGAGAAGCCAGGCCGCGGCGACGGTCAGCCTCCCGATTGCGGATGGTGACGACGACGATGGGGTTGTCGCCCGCGCATCGTTCCTCATCGACACACAACGTTGGGATGCGTTCACGGACTCGGTGTCCAAAGAGGCGGAGCGTCAGCCAGCCCTCGATTTCCAAGTCACGGGCCCGTGGCCTCCGTACGACTTCGTCCGCATGCAGTTCGGGGCCTGACGATGTTCTGCACTGACTGTGGTAGCTGGAATCGGGGTGAAGCGGCGCGCTGCGTACGCTGCGGGATCATCATGCCCGACAGCACGGACCGGCGGCAATCGCCACCCGACCCGTCGGTGACGGCGCTGCGCCAGGTGACAGGCGGGCGATACACCATCATGCACCGCGTCGGCGAGGGCGGCATGGCGAGCGTGTACTACGCGCTTCACGTCGTCCTCGACTCCCCGGTCGTGATCAAGGTTCTTCATCCGCACCTCGCGCGCGAGCATGAGATGCGCGAGCGCTTCAAGCGGGAAGCAGAGTCCGCGGCGCAGCTGATGCACCCGCACATCTGCAAGATCATCGATTTTGGAATGGTCGATGATCACGTTTTCCTGGTGATGCCGTACTTGGCTCGCGGCACGTTGAGCGACCGCATCGGCGGCCATCGCTCCCTGTCTCCGGAAACCACGGCGGCAGTGGCGGCGCAGGTGGCTACCGGACTCGATTACGCGCACCGCCGCGGTCTGGTGCACCGCGACATCAAGCCGGACAACATTCTCTTCGATGAGGACGAGAACGCACTCGTCACGGATTTTGGAATCGCCACTGGCCACTTCCGCAGCCGCATGACCGGAAGCGGAAATGTCATGGGGACTCCGCACTACATGTCACCCGAACAGGCACGCGGAAAGCTGCTCGATGGCCGCAGCGACCTCTACGGCCTGGGCGTCGTAATGTACGAGACTCTGTTGGGCTTCCCGCCCTTCGACGGTGCCGACAGCTATTCGATCAGCTACAAGCACGTGACAGAGACGGCGGTGTCGCCCGACGTCGTGGATTCCAGGATTCCGGCGCAGCTCGCCGCGATCGTAATGAAGTGCCTCGAGAAGAATCCTTCGCACCGCTTCGAGCGCGGTAACGATCTCGCCGACGCCCTCATTAATTTTCTATCGACGGCGTCGGCGCACCACGAGTTCCGCATGGCTCGGACGGCGCGCCCCGCCCCCGCTGTGGCCGCTGGATGAAGCTCTCGCACCAGACAATCGAGCTCAACCCCACGCACCCGTTCGTGATTGCCCGCGGGGGTTATTCCCACCACCGCAACGTCATCGTGCGACTCACCGACGATGACGGCCTGGAAGGCTACGGGGAAGCAGCGCCCAATCGTTACTACGGCGAATCGGTGTCGACGGTCATCGCCGCGCTGGGACAGTTCAAGCCTGTGCTCGAGCGCGCCGATCCGTTCTCGCTCGAGTCGATAGAGTCGAATCTCAACCGCGTTCTGCGCGGCAATGCTTCGGCGAAGAGCGCCGTCAGCTCGGCGCTCCACGATCTCGTGGGCAAGCGCCTGGGACTTCCGGTTTACCGAATCTGGGGACTCGATGCGGCGACCACCCCGCAGTCGAGTTTTACCATCGCGATCGCGGAGAATCACGAGTTGGAGAGACGCGTGACCGAAGCGCGGGAGTATCCGATTCTCAAGATCAAACTGGGAACCGACCGCGACACTGAGATTGTGCGCATCATCCGCGACGCCGCCCCCGAAAAGCGGCTGCGCGTGGATGCAAACGCCGCGTGGACCGCGAAGCACGCCGTCCGCATGAGCGACTTTCTCGCCGAGCAGGGTGTGGAAATGGTGGAGCAGCCGGTCGCCGCGAACGACATCGAGGGACTCCGCTTTGTTCGCAAACGCTCCAAGCTGCCCGTTTTCGCTGACGAGTCGTGCCTGGTGGCAAGCGATGTTGCCAAGCTCGCCGGAGCGGTCGATGGCATCAACATCAAGCTCGCAAAGTGTGGGAGTCTTCGCGAAGCGATGCGGATGGTGCACGCCGCGCGCGCTCTCGACATGCAAGTCATGGCGGGCTGCATGATCGAGAGCTCGCTCGGTATCTCCGCCATCGCGCAAATCTCGCCGCTGCTCGACTACGCCGATTTTGACGGGGCGGCGCTCCTGTCCAGCGATCCATTCCGCGGTGCCTCGATCGACGGTGGCTCGATTCGATTGTCCGACGGACCGGGGCTCGGCGCGACTCCGACGCCGAGCGTAGATCTATCAGCGGCGTTTCAAAGTGCGTGACAAGGCGCCGCGATTCATCCAGGTCGCGCTGCCGCTGCCGCTCTTCCAGACATTCACCTACGCAGTCGAGGAAGGGCT
>JBGQIT010000228.1:0-5266 GCA_041498575.1 Gemmatimonadaceae bacterium | reverse complement strand
GCAGTGATCGCCGCCGTCAGAGTCGTCTTCCCGTGATCGACGTGGCCAATCGTTCCCACGTTCACGTGCGGCTTCGTACGATTGAATTTCTCTTTGCTCATTTTCGTCCTCAATTGCGCTTCGTTGTAGTACAAGCTCGCGATCGGGATTGAACCGATGACCTCACCCTTACCAAGGGTGTGCTCTACCGACTGAGCTACGCGAGCGGGGAACTGCTCAACCGAACAAGCTGCCAGCTACCTGCCTGAAGCCGACCGTTGTCAGCTTCACTACATTCGGAGCGACCTTCTGGAACGTGCACCGTCCTAGAGCGGGAGACGGGACTCGAACCCGCGACATCAAGCTTGGAAGGCTAGCGCTCTACCAACTGAGCTACTCCCGCGTACGCCCGTTTGCTGCAACCCACTACACACAAAAAAACCCGCCCCTACTTCCATGGTGGGGGAAGGATTCGAACCTTCGTAGGCGTGAGCCGGCAGATTTACAGTCTGCTCCCTTTGGCCACTCGGGCACCCCACCGGTTTTCGCTCTTCGCTAATTCCAGCATCGTCGGCAGAGCTGACGGGGAGAATCGAACTCCCAACCTGCTGATTACAAATCAGCTGCTCTGCCAATTGAGCTACGTCAGCAACAAACAGCCATTTTTCATCGCAAGCCTAGTAGAATAGCCAAGTTAGGGTGATGAGTCAACCCGAAGAGCGATCGCTTTCCGCGTGAATCAGGCGGGCGCTACTCGCCGCAGAATTGGAGGCTCGTCTCGCACGTGGCAACGAGACTCCTATTGAGTCTACGACGCCGCGGCAACGGCTAGCGCGAGCCCGTCAAGCAGCGCCGACAGTCGCTCGTCACCAACGCCAGCACGCATTCGACGCTGGGCCGTCTCCCACGCGGGTTTCGCCTTCGCGAGCCTAACTCGGCCAGTCGCAGTGATTTCCCAATGACGCTCTCGGCGATCAGCACCCGGACGAGAACGAATCCAGCCGCGATGCTCCAAAGGCCCCAGGGTTCGCGTCAGCGTGGTGCTGTCGATTGCGAGGAACTCACCCAGCTGGCGCTGAGTGAGCTCTCCGGCGACTGACAGCGCTTGCAGTAGAGTGAACTGGGTGACACGCAGGCCCGTGTCACGAAGCGCATCGTCGTATAACTGCGTTACCGCGCGCGAGGCCCGCCGCAGATTCGCGCACGTGCACGGAAGCACGGCGGGCAAAGTTGGCTGCCGATCGCTCATCACGAGTTCGATGACCTCATCAGCCGACGATAGATGGCAACGTGGGCCGCGAAGAGCATTGGCACGAACAACGTTGGCACCAGGACCAGCGGCAGACGCGTGATCGGTTCCATCCCGGGGATGTCGCCACGAAATAGAACGATCGTCGCCGTACCGACCGCAACGACTAGATCGAGCACGCCAAAGGTGTTCCAGGCGAGATACGCCCAACGATGCAGCGTCGTCCGCGGCGTGCCGCTTAGTACCAGCAGTACGGCGACCGCCGCGGCTATGACATCGCCCCAGCCGGCGCGAAACGCGAAGATAGGCGACAGAGCACCGCGTGCACCCAGGACGACGAATACCGCGCCCACAAAGCGGACAGCGTTGAATCCGACGAGCCCGCGCATTGGGATGGAGTCTACCCATGCGCGCACCCCCGGAACCATCGTGCTGACTACGATCGCCGCGATGGTCAGCGCGAGGATGACGATCTGCGGTCCTGGGAACGGCAGTACCGCAAAGGCGCCGGTTGCGCCCAGTACGAGGGCGGCGGCGAGCCAGAGAAAACCTCCGACTACTACGACACGAGACGATACAGGAGCGGTGGGTGACGTCATGGTGTTATCCTCGGTTAGAGCCTACCTGACAATAGGTGTATATACAACTATTTGTCAAGAGCCGGTGGCACCTTGCCGCACCTTCTTCCATTTGGTCCCCTGTGGCGTGTCTTCGATCGCCACTCCCTTCCCCTCGATTTCGGCCCGAATCCGGTCGGCCTCGGGGAAATCTCGCCGCGTTCGTGCCTGCTTACGCGCGACCAGCCGTTCCTCCACCCAGTGCGCGAGCTCGGGGTCAGGTCCGACGGCTTCCGGCACCACATCCAGCACCGAATTGATGCGGGCGAAAACCGCTTTCGTTTTTTCCAGCGCCTGCTTGTCGACGCCGTTGCGATCGAGCTCCGCGTTCGCCCTTCGCACGAAGGTGAAAAGCGCGCCGAGCGCGATCGGAGCGTTCAGATCGTCAAAAAGTGCGGCCGTCACCTCGGCGTCGGTCTCTTCCGCGATCTTCTCCAGCTCCGGTGTCGCGGCCTTGGCTCCCGCCAGACGCTCGGCGAAATCGGCGATGCGACGTACGCCCTCGATCGACGCCTCGATTGCGTCGCTCGACAAATTGAGCTGTTTCCGATAGTGCGTGGAAAAAACGAAGTGACGAAACGCAGCCGCCGGAACGCCATGGTCGCGAAGGTCCTGAACCGTCGCGACATTGCCGAGGCGCTTCGCCATCTTGCTGCCATCGGTGAGGAGAAACTCGCCATGGCACCAGAAGCGGGAGAACGGCTTTCCCGTCGCGCCCTCGGACTGGGCGATCTCGTCCTCGTGGTGCGGGAAAATCAGGTCGACTCCTCCGCAGTGGATGTCGAGCGTCTCGCCCAGATATTTCATCGCCATCGCCGAGCACTCGAGGTGCCAACCGGGACGGCCACGTCCCCACGGTGAATCCCACGCCGCGCCCGTTGTTTCATCCTCGGGCTTGGCCGCCTTCCACAGGGCGAAGTCCTGGGCGTTCTCCTTGGAGTAGTCGTCCTGGATGACGCGCGTGCCGGCCCTCACCTCGCGCGTGTCGAGGCGCGAGAGTTTCCCGTAGCCCTTGAATTTGTCGATCGCGAAGTAGACGCTCCCGTCCTCAGCCAGGTAGGCGAGCTTCCGCTCGACCAGTCGCTCGACGATTGCGATCATCTCGGGGATGTGATCCGTCGCCTTCGGGTAGAGTTCTGCGTCCTGAATCCGGAGGAAGGCGCGGTCGGCGTGGAAGATTTTCGTGATCGGCTCGGTCACTTCTCTGATGCTGATGCCGCGCTCGCTCGCCGACTTGATGATCTTGTCGTCGACGTCGGTGAGGTTCATGACCTGAAATATCTTCCAGCCCCGAAGCGCGATTACGCGCCTGAGCAAATCCTCGAACAGGAACGTGCGAAAATTGCCGAGGTGCGCCGGCTTGTAGACGGTCGGACCGCAGGTGTAGGTGCGAACGGTTTCGCCATCCCCGGGCGAAAACGATTCGATTTTGCGCGTGAGGGTGTTGTACAGGCGGAAATCAGGAGGCACCCCCAGAAATTAACTTCCTAGTCTTGGTCACGCCCGCGAAGCTAGGATTGCTCGGCTACCTGGCGCGGCGGGCTCGCGGGCAGCTCGAAAGGTGTTTGCGTCACACTCCGGCCCGCCGCGGCCGATTCCCGACCGGTGACCACTCGGCCCTCTACGATATTGATGACGCGGGCGGCGATTCGATGCAGCTCGACGGGATTGGGTGCGGCAAGAATGACCGTGATGCCGCGACGAGTGAGTCGAGTGAGGACCGAGACGACATCGGGGTCGAACAGGAGGCCTTCGCCGCAGAGCGTCTCGTCGAGCAGAATTGCGCGCGGAGATCCGATCAGGGATTGCGCGAGGCCCAGGCGCTGCACCAGGCTGGCGGAAAGGGTGCTGACTCGCCGCGTGGCGTGGATGTGGAGACAGACCTCTCTCAGCGCGGCTTCCACCTGGGATGCGCGATTCGCCGTGGAGAGGTCATGAAGCGTCGCGTAGTACTCGAGCGCCTCGCGCACCGTGAGAAAGGAATAGTAGCCGGCGCGCTGGGGGACATAGGCGAGCCCGGGAGGAACGTGGTGTCCCGTGATCTGTTCGCCGAACCAATTGATCGTGCCGTCGTCGGACTTGAGGAGGCCGGCGAGACAGAGGAGGAGCGTGGATTTTCCCGCGCCGGGCCGGCCGACGAGTCCAACGATCTCGCCGCCTCCTACATCGAGGCTGACATCGCGGAGTGCGGGGATCGCCACGGCTCGCGATCTCGCGCCGGAGTGGTACGTCTTGTTGAGACCCCTGACAGACAATGCGATCGGCACTAGCGCGATCCTCCGGCAAGCGTGTGGGCGCACGATTGCATCGGTTCGCAAGCGCTGGGGAACCGTTGAAGGGCGGGTGAAAGCATTGCACCGCGCGGTGGCGCGATTTTTTCAAGATTCGGATCACGTATAACAATTTCAAGAATCGCCGGATTATCGCGTCGCAAACCATAATGGGGGTGAGGAATGAGGCAGTCACTTATGAGAATCGGGCCGATCCTTCTGGGCTTTGCAGCGATGGTTGCCTGCGGTAGCGACTCAACTTCTCCAACACAGTCTGCCGCCGCGGGCAGCTACTCTGCATTTGAATTCGTGACCACCGGCAGCTCGGGCATAACGAATCAACTTGTAATCGGCAGCACAGTCCAGATTACTCTCGCCTCCAACGGCACGACTACCGGCCATCTGCACCTCGCTGCGTCGGGCTCGCAGCAGGCGTTTGATGCCGACCTGGCAGGGACGTGGTCGCAGACAGGCAATGTGATCGACTTCACGGAGTCTGTTGACAACTTCGTCAACAACATGCTGTTCACGATTCAGCCGATCGCGATTGGTGTGTGGGATCTTGTTGGCGACGCCACATTCTCGGGAACGCGGGTCCAGCTGACGCTGAGACACGGCGCCTGACGCCGAGTGTGGAGTTGTTAGGCGCTCTTTTTTAGGGGCTTCTTTTCGCGAATGCCGATCAGATCGGGCGGAGGGGCAGCGGGAACGAGCACACCGCCATCGGGAACGGGCACGCGCAGCACGAAGATCCTGTCGCGCGTGCTCTTCCTGAATCCCTTGCCTTCATAGATCCGGTTGATGAGGATACGCCGCACGATCACCATCACGGTGACGAGCGTCGGGAGCGCGACGACGAGACCCAGGGGCCCGAGCAGCTTGCCCATCACGAGCACCGACGTGATCGTCAGCACCGGCGGCATGTCGATCTTTTTCGACATCACTAGCGGAGAGACGAGGTTCCCCTCGATCAGGTGAATCACGACCCCAAGCAGCAGCACGTAAATCGCGCGCGTTCCGCCGTCAGGTCCGCCGAGCACAAATAAAGCCGGCAGAGTCGTCGACAGGAGCGTCCCAAAGAACGGGACAATCGCGACCAGTCCGGTGAATATTCCGAACGTCAGCCAGTAGGGAACGCCGAGTATGTAGAG
>JBGQIT010000227.1:0-5296 GCA_041498575.1 Gemmatimonadaceae bacterium | reverse complement strand
GTCGATCATTGAGGCCACAGTATCGCGGTGGCTCAAGAAAGAGGGCGATGTCGTTGCCGCCGGCGACACGCTGGTCGATCTCGAGACCGACAAGATCACCGTAGAAGTCCCGGCACTCAAACCCGGCGTATTGGCCAAGCGCGCCAAAAAAGAGGGCGAGGTCGTCCACGTCGACGACGTGCTCGGCGAGCTCGACGAGACAGCGGTTCCGGCCACGGTGGCAACGGCACAAGTTGCAGCTCCCGCGGCCAAAGCTCCCGCGCCGACTCCGTCACCTGGTGCTCCGCCGGCGCCGGCTCGCAGTGCACCGGCTCCCGCCGCTCAATCTGAAACGACCAAGTCATCGCCGGCAGCCCGCCGCATTGCAGAGGAGCGCGGCATCGACATCGCCGCTATCGCCGGGACTGGTCGGGGCGGCGTCGTGTCGAAACCCGATGTGCTGGCCGCGCCGGCAGGTACTGAGCGCGCAGCCGCTGCGGCGTGGGCATCGACTGCGGCGCCCAGCGCACCAACACGCGGCGGGAATGGAGCGACGCCTGGTGAGCGTGAAACGCGCGAGAAGATGTCCACGCGCCGCAAGCGCATCGCCGAGAACCTGCTCCAGTCGCAGCACGCGACGGCGCATCTCACGACGTTCAATGAAATCGACATGGCGGCGCTCAACGCGCTGCGCGACAAGTACAAGGAAAAAGTCGAGAAGGAGCACGGCGTCAAGCTGACGTTCATGCCCTTCTTCGTGCGCGCCGCGTGTCAGGCGTTGAAGCAGTTCCCCATGGTCAACGCGCAGATCGACGGCGACACCATCATCTACAAGCACTATGTGAACATGGGGATCGCGGTCGCGTCGGAGCAGGGACTCGTCGTGCCCAACGTCAAGGACGCCGATCGCAAGGGCACTATTGACTTGAGCCGGGAGATCTCGGAAGTCGCCAAGCGCGCCCGCGACGGCAAGCTGACGATGGACGATCTCACCGGCGGCACGTTCACGATCACCAACGGCGGTGTGTTCGGCTCACTAATCTCGACTCCGATCATCAACTACCCGCAGGTCGGCATACTCGGCTTGCACAAGACGCAGGACCGGCCGATCGCCGTCAATGGCCAGGTCGTGATCCGGCCCATGATGTACGTCGCGCTCTCCTATGACCATCGCATCGTCGATGGCCAGCAGGCGGTGCTATTCCTCGTGCGCGTGAAGGAGCTTGTCGAAGATCCGGCCGCGATGCTTATCGAATAGATGGTCGACTGCGATGTAGCGATCATCGGCGGCGGACCCGGTGGATATGTAGCAGCAATTCGCGCCGGCCAGCTGGGCCTCAACACAGTTTGCATCGAGATGGACAAGACGCTTGGCGGAACGTGCGTCAACGTCGGGTGCATTCCATCGAAGGCACTCCTCACGTCGTCGGAACATTTTGAATTCGCCCAGCTGCATGCGGCCGAGCATGGCGTGACGATCGGTGACGTAAAGCTGGATCTGGCGACGATGATGAAGCGCAAGGACACCGTCGTGGGCCAAAACACCAAGGGAGTCGAGTACTTGTTCCGGAAGAACAAGGTGACATGGGTCAGAGGTAAGGGAACGCTCAAGAAAGGGAACGTCATCGACGTCGCTCTCTCGGATGGAAAGTCCGAGTCGTACCGGGCGAAGAATGTCATCATCGCGACCGGCTCAGTCTCAGTCGAGCTGCCCTTTCTCAAGTTCGACGAGAAGCGCGTGCTGTCGAACATCGGCGCTCTCAAGATTCCCGAGGTACCGAAGCATCTCCTGGTGATCGGCGGCGGCGTCATTGGGCTCGAGCTCGGCTCCGTCTGGCGCCGACTCGGCGCCAAGGTAACGGTGGTCGAGCTGATGCCGACGATTCTTCCCGGCAACGACGAAGAGATCATCAGGGAAGCCGACAAGGTATTCCGGAAACAGGGGCTCGACATTCGTGTTGGGTCGAAGGTCACGGGAGCGCAGGTCGAGGCGAACCGGGTGCTTGTCGACGTCGAGAAGGATGGAAGCAAGGAGTCTATCGAGGCGGATTATGTGCTGGTGTCAGTTGGTCGCAAGCCGTCGCTGACCGGAATCGATGCCAGCGCGCTGGGCCTCGGCGTGAGCAAGCGAGGCGAGATTCTCGTCGACGCGCAGATGCGCACCAATCTTCCGAACGTGTACGCGATTGGTGATGTCGTTGGCGGAAAACTCCTGGCGCACAAGGCTGAAGATGAAGGAGTCGTCGCGGTAGAGGCGATCGCGGGTCTGAAGTCGCACATCGATTACAAGTCGCTGCCGTCCGTCGTGTACACGTGGCCCGAAATCGCGACGGTGGGGTTGGCCGAGCACGAGGTGAAGGCGAGCGGGAGGAAATACAAGACGGGGAAGTTTCCCTTTTCCGCCAACGCGCGTGCGCGGACGGCGGGTGACACCACGGGTTTCGTCAAATTCATCGCCGACGCCGAGACCGACGAGCTGCTCGGCGCGCACATGATCGGACCGGGCGTGTCGGAGCTGATTCAGGAAGTGGTGCTGGCATTCGAATACCGCGGATCGTCGGAGGACATCGGCATCACTGTGCACTCGCATCCGACGCTCAGCGAAGCGGTGAAAGAAGCCGCGCTCGGCGTGCTCGGCAGGCCGCTACAGATATGAGCGGGAGGCGGGAGGCGGGCAGCGGGAAACGGGAAGCGACAACGTGGGACTCGCTGCAGGTCCCCAGTAACTAAAGACGAAGTCGATGAACCGGACAATCAGGCCGATGGTCGCGGCCGATCGGAGTGGCGTCTTCAGGATTCTCGAGAACGCGGGGAATTTTACGCCCGAGGAGGTGGCGACGGCGCTGGAGTTGATCGACGAGTGGCTCGATCTCGGCGAGCACAGCGGATATCTCACTTACGTTCTCGATGCGAGGGACGAGGGCAATTCGGAAGTGCTGGGCTACGTGTGCTTCGGCCCTACTCCACTTACAGAATCAACATTCGACTTGTACTGGATTGCTGTCGACAAATCCAGGCACCGTGGCGGAGTAGGAAAGCGGTTATTGAAATTCGCCGAGGAGGAGATGGCGCGGCGTGGCGGGAAGATGCTGCTGGTGGAGACATCGTCGCAGGAGACGTACGGCGGGACCATTCAGTTCTATGAGAAGACGGGCTACGAGCTGGTGGGGAAGATCAAGGAGTATTACAAGCCGGGCGATGACAAGCTGATCTTCGCGAAGAGGCTGGCTGCGCCCGTGTCGACGACGGTGACCGAAGCCGAGCATCCACTAGCTGGCGTGCGCGTTGAGGCGCCTGATCCGGTGTTGAGCGCGAGTTAGAGCGAATGGCCCGCGCCACGATCATAGTTCTCGCCCTGATCGAGGGCCTTTGGATGGGATTCGATGGAACGCGCGGGCTCACGGTGGGCGACTATGTGACGCCGCGCTCGGGCGCGCGTGCAGGCGAGCTGGGACCGTGGCATTACATCGTTGAGAGCGTGGGAATCGCGCCGAGGTCGGTGTTGATGAAAATCATCTTCGTCGCGTTTGGGCTGGCGTGGCTGATTATAGCGGGTGCGATGCTGCGACGAGCTTCGTGGGCGGTGAACGCCGCTCTCATCGGCGCCGTGTTGACGTTGTGGTACCTACCCGTGGGGACGGCGTTTGGTGTTATTGAAATCGGTCTCTGTCTTTTGTTGCGGCGCGCGGCTTAAAGAGCATCGTTGATGAAAATGGATGGCTGCTTCTCCTATCCTCCGCCGACACACTCGTGGTATGAGCACGGCCGCTCCGCGTCAGTGGATGTTTCGGTCTCCGCTGCTCCAATCGCTGAGCAGGGAGCTACGCCTTAGACATTACAGCGACGCAACCGCGCGATCCTACATTCGCTGGGTTGTTCGCTACGTCCGGTATCACGGGACGTGTCACCCCTCGGGCCTCGACCGCGATAAAGTGGTCGAATTCCTGTCGGCGCTTGCGATTCGTAATCGCGTCAGCGCTTCAACGCAGAACCAGGCGATGGCGGCAATCTCATTTCTTTACCGCGAGGTGCTGGGAACGCCATTGGAGGAACTGGAGCCGATCGCTCGGGCCAAAGCCTCGGTTCGAGTGCCAGTCGTGCTAACAAAGGAGGAGGTAAAGCAAGTGATAGGAAGAATGGAGGCAACGCCCCAGTTGGTGGCGATGCTTTTATACGGGTCCGGATTGCGCGTGCTTGAGTGCCTGCAGCTTCGCGTAAAGGATCTCGATTTTGGCGCGGATGAGATTGTCGTGAGGGGCGGTAAGGGAAACAAGGATCGTTTGACGATGCTTCCTGTAGCTGTTGAGGATCGGCTGCGCGAACATCTCGAAGCCGTCCACGCTTTGCATACAAGAGATCTCAAGCGCGGCGGTGGAAGGGTCGATATTCCGAATGCGTTGGCACGAAAGTATCCGAATGCGTCGACGGAGTGGAGATGGCAGTATGCATTTCCGGCAGCGCGAACTTATATCGACGTGGTGACGCGCGAAGTTCGGAGACATCATCTTCACGTGACGGTAATTCAGCGGGCGGTGGCGGAGGCGGTGCGAGCGGCGGGGCTGTCGAAGCGCGCGACGTGTCACACCTTCAGGCACTCGTTTGCAACGCATCTGATCGAGAACGGCTACGATATCCGGACGGTTCAGGAGCTGCTGGGCCATTCGGATGTTCGGACGACCATGATCTACACCCACGTACTAAGGGGTGGAGGGCGAGGAGTCCGGAGCCCTATCGATGCATTTTCGCAGTAAAGGCAGCAAGCGAATATTATGCAGCTAATCTTGCAGCCTATCGCCGAACACTATTGTGAGCGGACCCTGCCTAAGTGCGGGCATTTCAGGTACTTTGCGGCTACTCGCCGTATCGCCAGAGTGCGGAAAGGCTGCGAGCCACGCAACCTTTTAGTTTCTTTCGCAAGGTAATAGGCGTTAGGTCGCTCTAGCGAACTAAGCAATGACACTCCTCGTCGCGTGTGTGACGCCACTCTACGTCATAGCCGTTGCAGATCGACGCCTCTCTCGGGGCTCAGAAATAATCGAAGATTTCGCCACCAAAGCGATAGTCATTTGTGACCGCGGTGCTGTTCTATATTCGGGCGTCGCTCAGTTAGGTGCGACAGGTCCACGCATGGACGATTGGATCGTCCAAACTCTTGCCCAATGCAAGGTCGCTTCCCTTTCCGAGGCGGCTAAGGCTCTTAGGGTTCATGCCACCCGTATTTTTCGCCGTCTTTCCTATACTAGATTCCAGCGGCGTCACGCATTCATGATCGTTGGCTGGAACGTTATACCCGGCCCGCGACGTCAGCCAACCATCG
>JBGQIT010000226.1:0-5335 GCA_041498575.1 Gemmatimonadaceae bacterium | reverse complement strand
GGCGGCTTCGCACACGATCGCGGCCTCGACGGGGTCCGGCTCAGCTCCGCGTCGAGCCTGCCGCAGCGTCGCCACGTGATCGATATTGATATACAGCCGTTGTTGCTTTGCGCGCATTGTTCCAGTCCCTGAGTCGCAGCTCTATCCAGTGGAGAATTCTATCGTGTCATTCAGAAAGATCGCTTGTCTATTTCTTCTTGCCGCCTGCTCGAGCGCTACCCAGAAAATGGGCAGCAACGGACAGCTCACCGGCGCGCCCTCGGCGCAGCTCGCCGTCGATCAGTTCCTCAAGGCCGTGAACGCGAAAGACCTCCAGGCAATGTCCACGGTCTTCGGCACCAAGGACGGTCCCGCGCGCGAGACGATGGATCGTACCGAACTCGAGAAGCGCGAGGTCATCCTCGCCTGCTACTTCAACCACGACAGTGCCCGCATTCTCGGAGAGCAGGGTGGATTGCAGGGACACCGCGAGATTCGCGTCCAGCTGAACAAGGGAAATCTGTCACGGGAAACGACTTTCTATGCGATCAGGGGCCCGGGCGGCAGATGGTACGTCGACAACATGGACATCGCGGCAGTGAGGGACTTCTGCGGCAATCCCGGGACTTCGTCACGACGCTAGTGATCTGACAGCTCGACCAGCACTCCGGCGGTGGACTTGGGGTGCAGGAAAGCGATGCGCTTTCCTTCCGCGCCAATGCGCGGCTTCTCATCTATGAGCTGAACGCCGGCGCGGCGGCAGCGCTCCAGCATCGCGTCGAGGTCGTCGACCGAAAAGCATATATGGTGAATGCCCGGTCCGCGCTTGGCGACGAAGCGCGCGACCGGCGAGGCCGGGTCGTCCGCTGCGAGGAGCTCCACCAGCGGCTCGCCCGCACTGAATCCGACAATGTTTGCTCCGTCGGAATCGTCCAGCGCGACCTCGGGTAAACCCAGTATGTCCCGGAAAAACGGAACGCTCTCGGCGAGGGCCTCCACGGCGATGCCGATGTGGGATACTCGGGTGCCACGCGGGGTTGATGGGGTCATTAAGTTTAAAGATGAGGGGGGCAGCGTCCCCGCAGCAAACTAACTGACGAAGCCCCGCGGGGTATCCTGCGGTTGGAGATTACAAAATGTCGAATGCAGTTGAAGTGAATGACTCCGATTTCGAGATGCAGATCGAGCAGCACAAAGGCCTCGCCGTCGTCGATTTCTGGGCGGCGTGGTGCGCGCCGTGCCGCATGGTCGCTCCCGTGCTGGATCAGCTTGCCATCGAATACGAAGGCAAGGCCAAGGTAGCGAAGGTCGATGTTGACGTGAACATCAAGACCATGACCAAATTCAATGTCCGGTCCATTCCGGCCATTCTCTTTTTCAAGGACGGCAAGCTCGTCGACCAGATGATCGGATTCATGGGCAAGCCCGCGCTGGCGGAGAAGTTCAAGCAACACGCCGCCGCGTAATCAGCGGAGTCCGTCGCCGGACGACTCATGAGCTCCGCAACAGCGGGGACTCTCTTTCTGGTGAGCACTCCCATCGGCAATCTGGGAGACATGTCACATCGCGCGGTCGAGGTTCTTACCTCGGCCGCGCTTGTCGTTGCGGAGGACACGCGCCACTCGCGGCGCCTGCTCGAGCATTACCGGATCTCCACTCCGCTCAGCTCGTACCACGAGCACAATGAGGCCAAGGAGACTCCCAGACTCGTCGCTCGCCTTCGCGCGGGTGATTCCATCGCCCTGATATCCGATGCGGGGACACCGCTTATCTCGGATCCCGGATCGCGCCTGGTTGCTGCCGCGCTCGACGCCGAAGTGCCGGTCGTCCCGATCCCGGGGGCATCGTCGGTCATGGCGGCGCTAGTTGCATCCGGATTGCCGCTCGAGCGATTCACATTCTTTGGCTTCCTTCCGCGAAAGGGAAAAGAGCGCGCCGAGATCATGGCGGAGATCGTCGAGTCTCATGGGACGGTCGTGCTGTTCGAAGCGCCGAATCGGGTGGCCGCTACGCTCGATGCGTTGGTCAAAGCCGGAGCGGGCGAACGACAGGCGGTCGTCGCGAGGGAGCTGACCAAGCGATTCGAAGAGTTCAAGCGTGGCAGCGTCGCGGGGCTGGCGAGCGTATACGGTAAAGCGGATCCGAAAGGCGAGGTAGTGCTGGTGATCGCTGGTGCGGAAGAGCGCACCGTAAGTGAGAGCGATTTGAACGAAGCCGCGAAGAAGTTACGCGAGTCGGGAAAGTCGCCACGCGATGTGATGGATTACCTCGTCTCTGCGCTCGGCGCATCGCGGAACGCGGCGTATAAAATCGCGCACGAGAGCGAATCGTGAGCGTAAATCAAAAAAGCGAATCTCGAGCAACTGAACGTCCTCCAAAGGTGACCAACTGAGATGCCTACCAGGAAAATCCGACCCGGAAAAATCGTCTGCGTTGGCCGCAACTACCGCGAGCACGCAAAGGAGCTCGGAAACGAGGTTCCAAAGGAGCCCCTAATCTTTCTCAAGCCCCCTTCGAGCGTGATATGGGATGGCGAGCCGATCGTGCTCCCAGCCGCCTCTTCCAGGGTCGAGCACGAGGGCGAAATCGGAGTGGTGATAGGGAAGACCCTGACCCGGGTGTCTGAGGGTGATGCGGTGCTTGGAATCCGGGCGATCGTGGCCGTTGACGATGTCACGGCTCGCGACCTGCAGAAAACCGACGGACAATGGACTAGAGCGAAGGGTTTTGATACCTTTTGTCCTCTGGGAGAGGAGTCGTCAAAGCTTCCGGACCTCGACAGTCTCACCGTCGTCACTCGGGTGAACGGCGTCGAGCGACAGCGGGGAAAAAGCAGCGAGATGGTCTTCTCGATCCCGTCGCTCCTCGCCTATATCTCGCGCATAATGACATTGGAACCAGGGGACCTGGTCGCAACTGGAACGCCGTCGGGTGTGGGACCGCTCGCACCCGGTGACGTGGTTGAGGTCGAGATCCCCGGTGTGAGTCGCGTGAGCAACCCTGTTCAAGAGAGCCGATAAGTGCCCGCCTACACAGACCGACTACTCAGCCTGCCCGAATACCCGCTAGCCGGAATCCCCGAGAAGAAGCGCGAGCTCATCGCTCGCGGAATGGATGTCATCGACCTCGGGGCAGGCGACGCCGATCTGTCGCCTCCGCCGGCGGTAATCGAGCGAATCTCCGAAGCCGTGGGTATTCCTGCTATGAGCCGCTACGGATTCGCTCTCGGTCTCGTAGAGTTTCGCGAAGCAGTCGCGAGATTCATGAAGCGCAGATTCGGACAGGATTTCCATCCCCTCAAGGAAATCGTCCCCCTGATAGGGTCGAAGGAAGGACTCTCTCACCTCGCGTTAGCCTTCGCAACGAAAGGTGACTACACCATTTTGCCCGAGCCGGGCTACAACTCGTATGTCGGCGGCACGCTGTTGGCCGATGCGACGCCCTACAAGTACGCGCTGCGCCCGGAAAACGGATTTCTGATCGATCTGGACAAGGTGCCGAGTGAAGTGCTGAAGAAGGCAAAGATTCTGTACCTCAACTATCCGAACAATCCAACGGCGGCCATCGCTCCAAAGGAGTACCTCGAGGAGATGGTTCGGCGCTGCAAGGAACTCGATATCCTGCTGGTGTATGACAATGCCTACTCCGAGCTCTCCTACGACGGATACGTGCCTCCGAGCATCTTCGAGATCGAGGGCGCGCGTGATATCGCGATAGAGTTCCACTCGATGTCCAAGACGTACAACATGACGGGTTGGCGTTGCGGGTGGGCGTGCGGCAAGCAGGAGTACGTTGGCGCCGTGGCGAAGGTCAAGTCGTTCATCGATACCGGGACTTTCATGGGAATTCAGGCAGCCGCGGCAACCGCGCTCGACAAATGCGCCGATTGGATTCCGACGAACGTCGCGGAGTTCAAGCGTCGCCGAGATGCGGCCGTCGAGGCGTGGTCCGAAGCCGGATTTCCCGTCGACAGCCCCAAGGCAACGATGTACATCTGGTGCCCGCTTCCCAAGAACATTCCGAGCGCGGTGTTCGCTGAGCGCCTCCTCCAGGATGAAGGCGTGATCATCCTTCCCGGTTCAGCGTTCGGACCAGGCGGCGAAGGATTTTTCCGCGTGTCCTTTATTACATCGCCCGAGCGACTGCGTGAAGCCGCCGCCCGTGCAGGGCGTGTGTTGAAGGGTTTGCAGGCCAAGGCCGGAGAAGAGGTTCGTTCGTCCGCGCGGCATCCTGAAGAGCGGCAGGGGATGGCGCGCGCCTGATGATTTTCCGCCGCGTCGCGACTGAGCCCGAAGCGCCGACGAGGAAGGTATCGACTTCCTTCCTCGTGTCGCTCGGCGTGCACGTTGTCGTCGCGATTGCGTTCATGAGGATGCTGATCCTGAACGCGGACTTCTCACCGAGTCCGAAGCGCAATGCAGTCCCCGAACAGCGTGTCGGCTTCGTGAGGCTGGCCCAACCCGGCGAGAAGCCAACGCCTGGAAAGCGGGGAGGGGATGGGCGGCCCGAGAAATCGCGTGAGATTCACGTGACTCCGCCCACATCAATCCCCACAACTATTCCGTCTCCATCAACCGTCGCGACAAAACCGGCTGAGGAAGGCGGAACGGGTCCGCTCGTAGGTGGCGGTGGGCCAGTGCGTGGGGTACGTCCGTCTTATTCGGACGGACGCCTCTGGGGCACTCCGTCGCCGATCGTCGCGCCTCCCAAGACGGTCGCGCAGACCATCGATAGTCTGATCGCGGACGCGATCGCGCCCTACAACGATTCGATCGCGGCGGCGGCGAAGGGACGCGATCCCACCGATTGGACCATCGAGAAGGGCGGGTACAAGTGGGGAATCGATAAGCGCGCGATCAGACTGGGGCCTGTCTCGATTCCAACTGCCCTGCTGGCGATGCTGCCGCTCAACATCACGGGGAATCCTACGACAATGGAGCGTGATCGCACGTACGCCGCCATGAATCGCGACATCACCTGGCACGCGCAGCAGGCGATCAACGATGCGGATTTCGTGAAAGCCGTTCGCAGCATCCGGGAGCGAAAGGAGCGGGAACGGGCAGCCGCGCTGGCCGCGGCCTCGAAGGATGGTCCAGCGGATAGTCCGCACGAATAGGCCGTTTGCCTCGCATTAGTCCTCCTACGGGGCTCGATTCGTTGACCAACAAGTGCAAACTGACTGCAAACTGAACGGGATCCGAGATCTCAGAAGCGTAGATATCGGTAGGTAGTCACAGCGCTGCGACCTCACCGGCGCGCTTCGGTGCACAGCAACTGCCGGTACCATAACGCCACTCAGATACGTCGCAGCGTAGTTACCAAAACCTGATATCTACGCTTCTGAGATCTCGGATCC
>JBGQIT010000225.1:0-5351 GCA_041498575.1 Gemmatimonadaceae bacterium | reverse complement strand
TGACGAGGTTCTTCGACGTCATTGCCTCGCGAAGCGATCGATCGAGGTTGCGCTCGAACTGCAGGTCGCGATTGGTGATGATTCCGACGAGCCTGTCGTCGCGATCGACGATGGGAACGCCGGAGATCTTGAAGCGCTTCATCAGGGCGACCGCTTCGCGGAGTGTCCCATCAGGTGAGAGCGTGATCGGATTCAGGATCATTCCGCTCTCCGATCTCTTCACCCGGTCGACCTCGGCCGCCTGCCGGTCGATCGACATGTTCTTGTGAATGACGCCGATTCCGCCGGCCCTGGCCATCGCCATTGCCATGTCGGATTCGGTGACCGTGTCCATGGCGGCGGAAGCGAACGGAACGTTGAGGGCGATTCCGCGTGTGAACAGCGAATTCGTGGTCACGTCCTTGGGATGTACGAGCGAATGTCGTGGCGTCAGGAGAACGTCATCGAAGGTCAGAACGACATCATTCCTGACCCGAGGTAGTCCTTGTTCGGTAGCCGCCGACCCCCTGATGCGCGAAAGCCCGCTTCCGGCTTTTGCCGGAGAGGCGGGCTTACTCGATGGCCGAGTTGTGGTTGCCATAGCTAAATGTATGGCATTGTTCGGGTTGCGTCCAGAGGTCGCGTCTATGCAAAAAGTCGCAGCCAGTATGGTACCTGGCTGCGACTTTTGTCACTCCGGTCAGCTCCGACCGCCTACGGGAACACCGACGGCGGGGGCGCGTCCTGCTGTGGCAGACGAACCTTCGGTGGCTTTCCGTAGTTCCACTGGAACGTCACATACGTCGCTTTCACGCCGAACCTCCGCTCAGTTATTTGCTGCAGATTGTCATCGCCCGCCTTGATCCGGAATTTCATCATGTTGAATGGGTCCGCGAAGCGGACCGCGAGGCTCATGTTGTCGCCATCGATTTTCTTGCGCAGGGTGATGTTGGCCATCTGGAAAGAGGAGAAGCGGCCCTTCTCGATGTTCACCGGCGCGCGGTAGAAGTAGTTCGCCTGGAGCGTCACCGTCGGACTCACCTGTGTGGTGGCGTTGAGACGGTACGACCAGGTCACGGCGTTCGAGGACAGCGCCGACTGCGACCCGCCGTCCGTCACCACTTTGAAGATGTTGAATCCCCCGAGGGCATTCAGTTTGGGGCCAAGGCGCAGGTTGCCGTTAAGGTCGGAGCCCCACGAATCGGACTTGTCGAGATTCTGGAAGTTCACCGACGTCACCTCGCGCCCGTCGACCGTATCGGCGGTGTTGATGTCGACGCGAATGACGTCCGTGGTGTGACGATAGAACGGTGAAAACTGCAGCGAGCCGAGCTGTCCCGTCTTGCTCACACTGAACTCGTAGGCGTCCGTGTATTCGGGATTCAGGCGTGGATTCCCGATTAACACGTTCTGCTGGTCAAAAAACACCGGGAACGGATTCAGCTCCTGTGTTCCTGGTCTCCGAATGCGCCGCGAGTAGCTCACCTTCACCTGGCTCTGCTCGCTCGGTTTGTACATGATGACGCCGCTCGGGAAGAAACTGTGGTAGTTGTACGGAATGCCCTGCGCGCCGGCGAGATCGAAGGTTCGGTTCGCCCACTCCGCGCGGAGTCCGGCCTGCAGGTCGAACTTGCCAACGCTCTGGCTCAACACACCGTAGCCCGCGTGGACGTGCTCGTCGAACTGGAACTTGTTGCTCAGATTGCTCTGGACCCAGTTGCCGTTGCCGAGGTCGTCCTTCAACACGAGGAAATCCCGGTCGAGCCAGCGCCCCGTTTCCTTGAGACCGCTCTCGAGCTTCGTGCTCGCGGTGAGCGGCCGCGTGTAATCCGTCTGCATGGTGAGCTGGCGGGTCAGCGCGCTCGTGCCGTCAATTTCGCCCTGGGTCGATGGACCCGAGCTCGTGCCGTCCGGATTCTGCGGCTCTCGCCAGAGCAGAGTGTTGTCCTCGTCTCTCGTCCGGTTGAAGCGCACTTCTGCCGAGAGCTCGTGTTTGCGCGGTTCGATAGTGTGCTTGATCGAGAGCGAATTGTCGAACACCAGCCCTCGCGCCTTGTCGTTGCGATCCATCACGTAACGGTCGAGAAACGCCTGGGTCGCATCGAGCTCGGTGTAACCCGCGAGAGCGCCGTCGTTGGAATGCCTGCGATTGAGGGACAGCGAGTTGGAGATGACGTCCTTCTCGGTCAGCTTGTAGTCGATGTTGCCCGTGAAGTTGTGACCGCCGTTGATCGTCCTGCCATCGATGTCCTGATTCGTGTATGACATCGGTAAGCCACCAGGATCGTAGCGAAGCCGATCGTTGATACCCACGATTGCGCGATCGTCGGCGTTGTACCCATAGGTGCCGAACAGTGTAACCGGCCCGCTCTGATAGCCCAGATTGGTGCCGGTGTTGAAGCGGCTTGGAGTCGCAAAACCGGTATTGAGCCCGCCGCTCAGGCCAAGATCGGTGTTGGCCTTGAGGACGATATTAATGATGCCCGCCATTCCTTCCGGATCGTACTTGGCCGATGGATTCGGCACCACCTCGATGCGCTCGACGATGTTCGCCGGAATCTGCTTGAGGTAGGCGGAGAGCTGGGCGCCGGTAATCGGCGTCGGGCGTCCATTGATCTGCACGGCGACGTTCTCGTTGCCACGCAGACTTACCTTCCCTTCGCCGTCGACTTCCACTGAGGGAGTCGCCGCAAGAATCTCGCTGGCATTCGCGGCCGCGGGCGCGACGTCCTTCGCTCGATAGGTGTTGCGATCGGGCTCGATCACGACGGTCGGTTTCTCGCCCTGCACTTGAACGCTTTGCAACGTCACGGAAATGCGCGTTAGCTCGATCGGATCGAGGGACGCGCGTGGCGCTGCGTCCGTGATTGTGAAAGCGATGTTGCGCGGGCGGAAGCCGATGGAAGCCGCGCGCAGGTAGTACGCGCCGGGGCGAAGGCCCTGGATATGGAATGCGCCGTCCGCCGTTGCCAGAGCTCCTGCCACGAGAGTCGAGTCCTTCGCGCCGCGCACGGTGATCGAGGCGCGAGCGAGCGGAGTCTTGCCGGCCGTATCCACGACGGTGCCCTGCACTTCACCATTTCCTGAAGGCGGCGGTCCAGCGGGTCTGGGCTGATTTGGGTTCTGTGCCGGAAGAGACACGGCGGCAACGTTCACAAGGAGAGCGAGTAACGCGAACAGGATGCGCTTCATGGGGCCAACTCGCAGAGAAGAGTGGGGCGTCGAGAATATGGATTCGCAGGGAGGGAAAACCCTACTATGTCACCGCACTACGACTTTGACGCTCCCAGGTTTCAAAAGGTTGTTATAGCCGCCAAAAGACGCTCGGCTCAGGGGAGATACTCCGAGAAACGGTGTGCCAAGGGGAGACCTTCTGAGAACCGCTCGCCTCAGGGGAAATTAGCTAGTACGTAATCCAGCTCGTACGAATGTTTGCCGGCGTTGATGTCGATTTTCATGGTGCCCTTCAGCCCTTCCAGCTGATCCGTGCCAGAATCAGGGACGACCGTTATGACCAGCGAGGGCTCCCCACGGTTCATAGTGCCTGTGTGCTGAAGGATGAACGACCCCTTCCGACCCTTGAGAGACCCGGTCACCATTTCGATCGCCACGTACCCTGCGGAGTTCTTGATGATGGTGCCTCCGGTCAGCATCTGACCCTTGCTGGTGGCATCCAGGTCACCGTGGAATTTCTTGTCGATCGACATCCTCCCCAGCAGCTGGGTGCCCGGCTCGCTGTCCATCGGCAATGCCTTGAGGGATACGTCGAAGATTCCGGTGGCGCGGGGCATTAGGTCGATCTCCGAGGATTGGTGTTTGTGGCGGCCTTGTTCATCATGCTGCGCACCAGCCGGTTCCAGCCAGGGTGCGATCTCTCCATCTCCGCCGTCGCCCAGCCGCGCGCGTCGCAGAGTCCGAGGGCGACACCCGGCGACCGACTAACTCCCATGTTGCAATGCACCATCACGCGGTCGGCATCGGACCATTCGTCCACGAAGTCCACGATCGCACGGGCGTGATCCTGCGCGAAGAGAATGTCGGATGGCAGGCCTCGCTGCGTGACGTCATCGAAATGGAGCCGTAGCACCGCGACGAACGCCGCCGAGATGTTGGCTGGCTCGGCGTCTGGATCAGAAATCGAGATGCATATCTCCTTCAGGCTTGGCTCGTAGCACTCGGCATCTTCGCGCGAAAGCACGACGAGCTCAGGGGCCGCTTTTGCCATCGGAGCCCGTCGAATCTTCGTTTTCTTGCTCACCTACTTTCCCTTCGGCGGCGGCCACGCTCCGAGCAGCTGTCGGACGGTGACGATCTGCGCGAGGTGGTAGGAAGCATGATCGACCGCTACGAGGATCGTACGCAGGTAGGTCTGCCCCGTCCCGCGAGGGATTTTCGCGGTCAGGTCCTGCTTGGTGTCGGTGGTGAAGCGTTCGAGAGCCATTCGATCCTTCCTCCAGGCCGAAATGCTCTCGTTCCATGCCTTGTCTCCGGCCGGCGCGGCTGCCGGTGGCCAGTAGTCCTTCGGCCACCCGAGCTTTTCCTCGTAGTCCGGATTCTGGACGAAATCGAGCAGGTCGTGCTGCGTGATCCGGATGTGCTCGAGCAGCTCCCACACCGAATGCGCGAATCCGTTCGGTCTCTTGCCCCGCAGCTCGGAGGGAAGGCCCTTGAGCACGTTCTCGAGGGACGAGTGCGCCTGCTCCCAGTCAAGCGACGAGGCGACGATCGCGCGCCAATCTTCCTTGTTGCTCATGGATCTCCGATGGTGAAGGTGACGACTCAATGTGATCCGCTCTTGCGCGATGGCGCCAGTCCCGACCAGTATTGCCCGCCGACTGCCAAAGTGAGACCAATGAGCGACAATCGCCGCGAGCAGCAGGGTAGCTGGCTGGGTCTCGTGTTGCGTGATGTGCAATTCTGGGTACCGGTAGCTGTGCTGGTCGCCGGGCTTCTCGTGCTGCGCTGGATTTCTTGAGCGCGATCGGAGCTCAGGACTCGGGCGGCTCCGCACAACCAGCCGCCTTGGACGCGCGCCGTCTCCGCACTCTTCAGAGCGTCGGAATGCTCTGTGGACTCACCGCCGGCGCCTGGCTCGGCGCTGCAGAGGCGCCTACAAAGCTGGTGACGCTTGGGTTGTCGCCAGTCGTGATCTCGCTCAGCATGGTGATCGGAGTTTTTCTGGCGCGCTGGACCTTGCCGGCCCTGATCCAGGGAACGTCGTACGTCGCGGCGGATCTGCGGCAAGCGCCGCATCTCATCGTGTGGGCGGTGCTGGCGGGCTGTTTGTGGGCGGTCGCGAATACGCTGACGATATTCGCCGTGCGGGATGTCGGTCTCAGCATCGCCTTCCCACTCTGGAACAGCAACAGCCT
>JBGQIT010000224.1:0-5372 GCA_041498575.1 Gemmatimonadaceae bacterium | reverse complement strand
GCCCCTGCTCTGGTTTTGCTCTCCTCGCCCCCCGCCGTGCGCGAGATAACGGTGAATTCTCCGGACCAGCCCTGGATGGCAGTCACACGCTCTCGCTGGCGCACCGGAATCGCGAAATACGAGACGACAGCACGATAGTAAGCGAGCGCATCCCGTCGAGTCGGCTTCTCGGTGGCGATGACGAAGGGCAGCCCGCCGATCGAGAGCTTCTCGGCCGTCGAAAAGAATCTGGCGTAGATGGGGTACGCCGCAATCGAGCTGACTACGACGCCGCTTTCGATCACCTGCGCGCGCAGCCCAGCGCGCTGTGCGGAGACCGCCGCGGCTAGTCCGCACGGTCCCCCGCCGACGATCACGAGGTCCGCGTCGATCGCCATCGGAATGATTCGCGGGTCAGGCGACGCCGACGGGGCCCGCGGGAAGCGCGCCCTCCACGCCGATGATCTGATCGCGCCGGGTGCCCACACTCACGTACGTGATCTGCGTCTCGACGAGCGACTGAATGCGGTCGAGGTAGCGGCGAGCCTGCGACGGCAGATCTGTAAGGCTTCGAGCCTCCGCTGTTGTGGTCTTCCAGCCATCGAACCACTCGTACCTTGGCACGGCGCGGCCGAGCACGTCCAGATCACCGGGAAATTCCTCGTAAACCTGGCCGTCCGCTTCGTAGCCGGTGCAGAGACCAATCCGGTCCAGAGTGTCGAGCACATCCAGCTTGGTTACGGCGAGATCGGTGAGTCCGTTCACGCGAGCGGCATAGCGAACGACGACGCCGTCGAACCAGCCGCAGCGGCGCGGCCGACCGGTCGTCGCGCCAAACTCATTGCCCAGCCTCCGAATCTCCGACTCCAGTGGCTCTTCGAACTCGGTCGGCAGCGGCCCGTTCCCAACGCGCGTGGTGTACGCCTTCACCACTCCGATCACCGAGTCGAGCTCGCCCGGAGCGATTCCCACGCCGGTTGCGGCTCCGCCCGAGGTCGTGCTGCTCGACGTGACGTACGGATAAGTCCCGTGATCGATGTCCAGGAGCGATCCCTGTGCACCCTCGAGCAGCACGGCGGCACCACCGACTATCGCGCGATGAATCATGAGACCGACGTCCTCGGCAAGCGGGAGCAGCCGCTTGGTAAACCGATCCAGAACTCCCAAGGTGTAATCGACGTCTGCTCGCTTCGCACCGGCCATCGAGAGCTGGATGTTGGCGTGCGCCACTCCACGCTCGACCAGCTTCCTCAGCCTTTCAGGATTCCGCAGATCGAGGACGCGGATCCCGCGGCGGCCAAACTTGTCCTCGTAGGCCGGGCCAATCCCACGTCCTGTGGTACCTATCTCCTTGCTGGCCGAGCTCTGGCTGTCGACGAGCTTGTGATACGGCAACACGAGATGCGCGCGATCGCTCACGTATAGACGTCCCTCGACGTCTATACCGTCGGACACGAGCTCGTCGATCTCCGAGAAAAGGGTCTCGACGTCCAGTACGACTCCGTTGCCGATTGCGCAGCGCACACCAGGATGGAGAATCCCGCTCGGAATCTGGTGGAGGACGAACGACTTATCCCCGATGTGTACGGTGTGGCCGGCGTTGGCGCCGCCCTGGTAGCGAACTACCCAGTCGGCGCGCTCCGCGAGGACGTCAACGAGCTTGCCCTTGCCTTCGTCCCCCCATTGGGCGCCGACGACGACGATTGTGCGTGTGTTTGAATCGAACATTCAATTCGCGGGGGGGACGGGAAAAGCAAACGCCCCGAGAGCTTCGGGGCGTTGGTTCAATCTACTTCTCAGAGGGTGCGTGTCAACTCAGAGGGTGCGTGTCAACGCTGGGCTGGGGGCGGGGGCGGGACCTCGTCGACGACCCGCGGCGGATCATCCGGTCGGACGACGCTCCTCAGCGGCAGGACCACCGTGAAAGTCGAGCCCTTTCCGTATACGCTCTCCGCGAACACGTGCCCCCCCAGGGCGTCTACGAGTTTCCGGGTGATGCTGAGGCCCAGCCCGGTGCCGCCGAACTCGCGCGTGCGAGACTGGTCCACCTGCCTGAAGTCCTCCCAGATGGACTCGAGATCGACTTCGCGGATTCCGATGCCCGTATCACGGACGTCGAACCGCAGATCCTCTTCGTCCCTCGACACGGTCACCCAGATGCCGCCGTGGTGGGTGAACTTCACCGCGTTCGAGAGCAGGTTGAGCAAAATCTGTTTGACCTTCGTCCTGTCGGTGTGGAGCTTGAGTTCCTTCGACGGCAGCTCGACGCTCAGGGTCAGCTGCTTCTTCTTCACCATCGGCTCGATCTGCTGCGAGATCTCGGTCATGATCTCGCCGAGCGACACATCGTCGAGATGCAATGGCATCCGGCCGGCTTCGATCTTGGCGAGGTCGAGAATGTCGTTGATCAACGCCAGCAGGTGCTGCGCAGCGCCCTGGATGCGGTTGAGTCCCTCTTCCTGCCTCGGCGTGAGGTCGCCGTAGATCCGGTCCAGCATCAGCGACGCGTAGCCGATGAGCGCGTTGATTGGGGTCCGCAGCTCGTGCGACATGCTGGCGAGGAATTCGGACTTGAGCCGGTTCGCCTTCTCCAGCTCCCGCGACTGCCATTGGAGCCGGGTGTTCTGCTCGGCGAGATCTGCCGTGGCCGCCTGGATTCGCTCCTCGAGCTGGCTCGAGAACGTCTTGAGTTCCTCGTAGAGACGCTCGTTCTCCGCCTGCTCGGTGAGGTCGTGCAGCACCGACACGATCGCGAGCGGCTCGCCCCGACGATTAAGGATTTTTCCGGAGACAACCTCGACCGGAAGCTCCACGCCCGTCTCCGGGATATGGAGCTTCATCTGCTCGCGGCGGGCAAGCGACGGGCTGATGGTGAAATCCGAGATGAACGTCGTGAACTTGGTGTCGTTCGCCTGGACCATCGCCGCCCGATCCCAGCTCTGGCTGTCGTCGGCCTCGAACAGCTGCTCCGCCTCCTTGTTCATGAGGATGATGTTCGAGCGGTCGTCGGTGACGAGGATCGGGTCCGCGACGTTTTCGAGAATGAGGTTGAGTCGGTCGCGCTCGCGCTTCGCATCGATCTCGGCGAGCCGCACCCGCTGTACCTGGCGCTCGAGCTCATTGGCGGCGCGGCGGAGATCCGTCACGTCACGCAAAACCGAGACGGTCGATCCGTTCTCGCCTCCGTCCGCAGGGCCGAGGCGGTGGGTCAACACCTCGAACAGGAGATCGGTTCCTTCGTCGGGGTCGACCAGATTCAGCTCGCGCGATCCCGCCGATTCCTTCGACCCCATTGCCGCCTTCGAGAGGTGCGAGGTGAAAAGCAGGTTGTTGATCTCGACAGCGCGACGCCTTCCTTCCGAGTCCTTGTCGCTGGTGAAGAGCAGATGCTCAGCACGCTTGTTCTGGGCGATAATGTCCCGCTCAGCGTTGATGATCACGATCGGATCTGGAAGCGAGTTCATGATCGTGCTCAGCATCTCGCGCTGCTGTCCAAGCCGACCTGAAGAGAGACGGAACTCTTCGACCGCGGCCTGGCGGGACAGAACAGGTCCGGCCAGCGAGGCGGCGTGCATTAGCGCCGCCAATGTGTCGTCATCGATAGAAGCTTCGAGCAGAGCGACGCCACCCGGCGCATGACCGATCTTCCGCCGCCGGTCGACGCCCGACCGACGCCTCACCTGACAGCCCTGCAACTGGACGAGGTCGAGCTCGGCTTCACTGAGGAGATGCGGCGCTCCGCGGAACTGCGGCTGCGGAAATGGGATCGCGGTCCACTCGCCGAACGGAATTCCGGGGAGGGGCGCAACCCCATCGCAGCTCACGGCGTGAAGCGAGAGCGCCGACACGGCGAGGGGATTCGAGAGATCGTCGATTGGAAAGGAAATCGCTGGAGGGCCTTCTCCCTCAAATCCGACGCTGGCGGTGTTGATGAAACGCTTTGGTGGGCTGTCCAATGTCACTGCCAGCGCGCGACGCGCGCCGACAATGTCGGCGAACTGCGCGAGCATGAACGTCGCGGCAGTCTTGAAATCAGGCGCTTCGGAGATAGCGGAGAGAAGCTCGGCCAGGCGCTCTCCGCTGAGTTGCGGGCTGGTCGCTACCGCTGAACTCTCACGCTTCGAGTCGTTCAAGTCGCCGCTTCAGATCTGCATTCTCCAACCGCATTCGATCGAGCTCGTCCGCTCCGCCGGCGCTCAGTTCGCGCGGACGGGATCCCGGCCGTGCGAGTCCCACGGCTTCGGAGTACTTGAGATAGGTTTCGATGGATGCGACGACGATGCGCGCCTCGATCGTCACCAGGTCGATGCCGACCAGGGAGACGCGCACCCACGCGTCGATGACGATACCCTTGTCGAGAACACGATCGAGAACATCGATAAGCGAGCTACCGCTCGGGGAACGTTCAACTGCCATGTCGTGACTCCTGTTGTCTTTCTGCCGAGGCGGCGTGTGTAGACTGTGGAATGGCGGCGGTCTTCGCCTGCGAGCTCAGCCGCGGGTCTGTCCGCCACCAGTCTATTCCGATCTGCTCTGCCTTGTCGATTGAACAGATGAGAAGGCGAATCTGAATCGTGAGGAGCTCGACGTTGGCGAGATTGATCTTGATGTCGCCGACAACGACGAGGCCCTTGTCGAGGACGCGATCGAGGATGTCGACGAGACCATAGGTGCGCGACGGGGATACTAAGTCTGCCAAGCAGTCGTCTCCGTTCGGCTCGTGCGCCGGGTTATCGTAACTTTCCTAGGGGGCCCAGGTCTATCTGGAGATCGTCATCGGTCAAACCGAAGATCCCCTTCATTTCCTGCATCCGGTCGTTGAGGCGAAGCAACGCGACGCCGAGTTTCTCGATCTCCGCGTCGCTCAGATGTCCCCCCTCCATTCGCCGAACTGCCTGGTGCTCTAGGACCTTACGCAATACCTCAATCAACGTCAAGACGAGCTTCGCGAGCCCGTTCTCCACCTTGTCGGGGTCCGTATTAAGACGCTGCGGCAAGCTCTCAGCAACGCTTTGCAGTGGGGTCACCGCCGCGTCCCCGGGGGCATCGAGCGAATCGACGACCTGGCTCTCCATCGTCGAGCCCGAGGACGCTTCAGCGCGCGATTCCGGCCGTGGCGCGGCGAGGCCGAGCGTTCTGGCGCCGCTCACCCGGGGCCGTCTCGTCGCCGATTCGACAGCTGTCAGCAAGAGTCCGAGATCCAGCTGGATCAGATCGATGTCCGCGACCGCGAGCATTACTTCACCCTTGAGGACGACGCCCTTGTCGAGAATATGGTTGAGTACTTCGGAAAGCTCGATTCGCGGCTCGCCAAATATGTCGTCGAGGCTCACGGTGATCTCTCGCCGACGAAGTGATACGGCGGCCACGGTCCCGTGAAGTCGAACTTGAAT
>JBGQIT010000223.1:0-5398 GCA_041498575.1 Gemmatimonadaceae bacterium | reverse complement strand
TCACCAGCGCACGCGCCAGCGCAACACGCTGCTGCTCACCACCCGAGAGAGATTGAATCGCCCGGCTCCCCGCGCCTTCGAGTCCGACATTCGCCAGCGCCGCGCGTGCGCGTTCCAACCGCTCCGCCCTGCTCACGCCACGCGCCTCGAGGCCGAACGCGACGTTGTTCTCGACCGGCATGTGCGGGAAGAGAGCGTAGTGCTGAAACACCATTCCGAAACCACGGCGCTCGGGTGGGACGCTCGTGATGTCCTTTCCGCCGAGCGTGACCGTTCCCGAGTCCGGAGTCTCGTAGCCCGCCGCCATGCGGAGAGTCGTCGTCTTGCCCGAGCCCGATGCTCCCACGAGTGCCAGCAGCTCGCCCGGGCCAACCTCGAACGAAACGTTGTCGACCGCGGTGAACGTGCCGAAGCGGCGCGTCACACCGTTCAGGGCGAGAGCTCCGCCCCCACCCTTGTCATTCGGCCCCTTATTGCGCGCCCCCCCCCGCGGCGCGGCGGTCACTGTCTCTGTCCGCGGTTCCTGATGTTCGCGTCCCAGTACTTCATCCACTCGTCGAGGTGCGCCGCCATCAGTTCGCGATCGACCGGCATCGGCTTGATCTCCGCCATCGCCTCGCGGATCCATGAAGGGAGCTTCGACACCGGAATGTCCTTGCGCGCTGGAATGCGGAGGAACGAATCGGCGGCCGCAATCATCGCTTCGGGCGTGGTCACGTACTCGTAGTATTCCTCGGCCTCCTTCGGATGCTTGGAGCCGCGCACGATCGCGATTCCATCCACCAGCAGTGGAGTGCCACTCGTCGGAATGACGTACTTGATGGGAATGCGAGTGCGCTGTTCCAGCGTAGCGAAGTCGGGCATGTCCCACATCGTGACGACGCCCTCCTGCCGCCCAAGCTTCTGGTAGAGAATCGTCGGGTTCAGAACGTAGTCTCTCGTATTCGCATCCAGCTTCCGGAGCCACTCATAGCCTGCATCCGGTTTGCCCGTTTGCGCAATCGATCGAGCCATTATCGCCCCGAAAATCGCCCGCATGGTGCCCGATGCGATGGGATCGCGGATCAGTATCTTCCCCTTCCATTTCGGATCCAGAAGATCGTCCCAGTCCTTCGGCGCGTCAGCATCCTTCACCGCATCGCGGTTGTACCCGATGACTTCGGGGGTCATGTAGGTGCCATACCAGTTGTCGCGCGCTTCGCGAGCATCCGGATCGATAGCCGCCGCCCACGTCGGCTTGTAGGGCTGCAGCAGATCTTCCTTCGTCGCCCGATCGAACGCTTCCGCCGGCGCTCCGAACCAGACATCCGCCTGCGGATTCGGTTTCTCGGCGCGCACCCGCTCGAGAACTTCCTGCGAGCCCATGTCGACCCATTGGACGTCGATGTCGGGATGAGCTTTCTCGAATCCCTTCTCGAGATACTCGAGCAGCTCCTTGCCGTGTGGGGAGTAGACGATCAGAACTTTGCGATTGTCCGAGCTGCACGCCGCGAGAGCTATGAACGCCGAACAAAACGTTACTGCCCGGCGTAGCTTCATCCTACAAACGCCACAGAAAACATCACTGCCCGGCGCAGCTTCATTTAATGGTGTTGCCGCCGAGCAGGTTGGCGAAAATGCGCGCACCACCGGATACGCCGGCGGGAAGCTGGCGAAAGAGCGCAAGCGGAACGTAGATGTAGGTCCCACGTCCGTATGGCGCCGCGAGAATTGCTGCGCGGTTGGGCTGCTCTCCCGAATCGCTCATCGCGAGCATCGTGCGATAGTGCGAATCGAACGTCGAAGGCATATACGACGCCCGCTCCTGCACCCAGCCATTGAAGTCGGCCTGAGTGATCTTGTTCGGCGCGTTGAGCAGCGGCGATTGAGGATCGGTGAAGGTCACCGGCGCGTTCTCGTCGGTGACGCGCTCCGCCGGCTGCTTGAGCGTGATCGGATAGGGCATGATGCCGGGTTGCTGCATCTCGCCTTGCCCGTACTGAACGACGAGACGACCACCGTTGCGCACGTATGCAAGCAGGTAATCGTTGTTGCCTTCAAGTGTCTGACTCGCCTGGTACGCGCGCGGCCCTACGACGACTGCGGTGAACCGACTCAGGTCAGTTTGCGGAAGATCGTCAGCATTTACGATCGTGAGCGGAACGCCGAGCTGCTGGAGCACTGGCGCGACGTTGTCTCCGACGCCAGGGACGTATGCGACGTTTAGCCGCGTGGGGAGAGCCACGTCGACAGCGTTGACGCTGATTGTCGAAGGTCGATAGATCCGCTGTGGGTTGATGTGCGGATACTCGATCGGGATATATCCTGTCTGGTACGTCTTCCCCTGCGCGGTAGCGGTCGCGGTAATGTGGTGCGTTCCGCCGGGGAGCGTTCCCTTCACTCTGAAGATGAGCGTTCGCGTCGCGCCTGGCGCCATGACGATCGTGCGAGCCGTTGAATCGACGGAGAGACCGCGCGGCAACGCGAGCGTGACCGTTACCGGCGACGGGTCGCTCAGCGCGGAACGCAGCGTCGCCTTGATCAGCTGATTGGTCGGGACGTTTGCCCGAATCATGTCGGTCGTCTGATCGAGGGTAATCGAGATTCCGGGCGCCACGACGAGCGGGAGTTGAACATCGCCGCGAACGCGATCCACGTAGTGATACACTATGGGTGTTGCGACATCCAGCACGGACCCGCCCTCCGGTTGCACTCTCACATGGGCCCAAGTCTGTCTCTGCCGTTCGTCTTCGGGCACGCCCGTTATACGTGGAGCGAATAAGTCTCCATTCCGCGGCTGCGCGAGCCACCACGGCTGCGTTATATCGCTGCCTTGATACCAGTCTGTCCACCTGAACGCGGAGTCAGGAAGAACGATTTTCGTCTCAACGAGATCACCCCCCCACGTATGCAGGAAGCGAATTGGGACGCGCCCACGGTTGTAGATCGCCATTGCGACCTTGGCTGAGTCTCCCAACGCAACAGCCTGTCTGTCCGCGACGGCCTCGAGCGCAATCGGGGACGGGAGATCTGGCGGCGTTACGCGACCGTCCTGCACCAGCAATCTCGTCGTATCCAGGCCTGCGAAAATCGACTTCTCCTCCTTGGCGGGAGGCGCGGGAACGCGTGAATCCTCGCGCGTGAGATAATCCCAGACGACGCCCTTTCGCCGCAGCGTTCCCTGCCCCTGCGATTTGTGCTGCGAGCGGCTGTCCGCCGCGATCTCCTGATACGACAATCCGAGATTCGGATCGTACTCGCCGACATTGATCGCGATCGTGCGATCCTGTGGCGAGAACCGCGCGAGTCGATAAAACTTCAGCGGCGTCCACACCGCGCCGAAGTTCTTCACCGGAAAGCGCACCGTATCCGCTGCCATGTCGTACGCCTGTCGGGCCACGATCGCCGAGACCTGATGGTGCCCGTGCCCATCGCGCGGAGTCCCTGAAAATGTTGTGATCACGATGTGGGGCTTGAATGCGCGCATCACCGTCATCACATCATTCAGCAGCGAATCCTGCGGCCAGTGTTTCCGTGTCTCGTCCGCTGTCTTCGAAAAACCGAAGTCGTATCCGCGCGCGAAGTACTGATGCGCGCCATCGATGCGCCTGGCCGCCAGCAGCTCCTCCGTGCGAATGACGCCGAGCGCTTCGCCAAGCTCGTTCCCGATCAGGTTCTGCCCACCGTCGCCGCGCGTCAGCGACAGGTAGGCAGTCTCTACGCGACGACCTCGAGCAAGCCACGCGATCAGCTGCGTGTCTTCGTCATCGGGGTGCGCCGCGATCCATAGCACGCGCATCCGCTCCGGCGCGCTCTGCGCCGAGATTTTCGCTGCGATTGGGCTACAGGAATGTTGCCGGAACGGTCGGCTGGCAGTGACCGTCAACGAAAAACTATGCCTCTGACAACTCGGATCCCGTTCTCTTGCAGTTGTGGACGCGGGAAGACTCGTCTCCTGAGCCGCACCGCGATGCGGCATCAGCACAGCCACACCGAGCACTGCGAGTGTTACGGCGGCAATACGGGCGCGCGCCATGGAACTCTGAAGCCGCGCTCTCTTCATTGTTGTTGAAAGATCGATGCTCAGGTTTTGACCGCCACGCCGCGGCGTTTCACTCCCGCCGGATGCTGCATCGCCGCGCTCACCTCGTCGATGATGCGCTCCTGCTCCTTCTTGTGCACCTCGGCGTATCCCTCCGCCGGGCTCGAGCGGTCGGGGCGCCCGATGTAGCGCGTCAGCAACGCGTTCCCGGTCGACATCCGAAGTCGCGGCGCCACATACGACCACGCGCCCTGGTTCTTCGGCTCTTCCTGCGCCCACACGACTTCCTCGATGGCCGGATAGAGATCGACGATCTGCGCGATCTGGTTGCCGGGCCACGGATAGAGCTCCTCGACCCTGACGAGCGCAGCGTGCGGAGCGCGTTTCGGCGCGAGGTCGTAGTAGATCTTGCCCGTGCAGAAGACCAGTCGGGTGACTGTCTCGCGATTCTGCAATGAGACCGGATCGTCGATCACCGGTCGAAAACTCCCGGCAACGAGCTCGCTTAGCTTCGATGCGGCTTCCGGAAGACGCAGCAGACTCTTGGGCTGCATCAGAATCAGCGGTCGCCGCTCGTACAGCTGCGCCTGCCGCCGCAGGATGTGGAAGTACTGCGCCGGCGTCGACGGATACGCCACGCGCTGATTGCCCTCCGCGCACAGCTGCAGGAATCGCTCGAGACGCGCGCTCGAGTGCTCCGGTCCCTGTCCCTCGTAGCCGTGGGGAAGCAGGAGCACGATTCCGGAGTCCTGGCCCCACTTCGCGCGATCGGCGGCTATGAACTGATCGATGATCGGCTGCGCCACGTTCACAAAATCACCGTACTGCGCTTCCCACAGCACCAGAGTATCCTCCGACGCGGTGCTGTAGCCGTACTCGAAGCCGAGCACCGCCATCTCCGAGAGCGGACTGTTGTAGATCTCGATCCTGCCGCTGGACTCTCCGCCCGCGATGTGCTCGAGAGGAACGTAGATCTCTCCCGATTCCGAGTCGTGAAGCACTGCCTGACGGTGCGAAAAGGTCGCGCGCTCGGAATCCTGCCCCGTGAGCCGCACTGACTTGCCTTCGGTGAGCAGTGACGCAAAAGCCAGCGCCTCCGCGTGTCCCCAGTCGATTCCACCCGCGTCTCCCATCGCCTCCGCTCGGCGGCCCAGAGTCTTGGCGAGCCGTGGATTCACCTTGAGCGTCGACGGCCACTTGAGAAGCCGGTCGTTCAGCTCGCGTAAAAGGTCCGCGCTGACTGCTGTCTCGCCGCTTCCCGCGCCCGACTGATCCGCCTCCGCATCCTTGGCGGGATTGTATTCGGGAGAATGAATCTCACCGGCTTTCATCGCCGTCTGAATCCGGTCGAAGTTCGCGGCTGCATCGGCGTCGATC
>JBGQIT010000222.1:0-5443 GCA_041498575.1 Gemmatimonadaceae bacterium | reverse complement strand
CGCGCATTGCCTACCCGAGGAACGATTCGAGCGACCGTCTCCGCGAATTGTGCCGCAGCTTGAGCAGCGCCTTCTCTTTGATCTGACGCACTCTCTCGCGCGTGATCTGGAGCAGTGTGCCGATGTCTTCGAGCGTCATCGGATCCGCGCCATCGAGTCCGAAATAGAGGCGAAGGATCTTCGACTCACGTTCCTTCAGTGAGGACAGCGACTCCTCGATGGCCTCCGACAATGCCTTCTCGAACGTGATCTCGTCCGGAGTCGGATTCATGTTGTCGGGCAGATAGTCGAGGAGGCGATTATCCTCGCCCGGCGTCATCGGCGCATCGAGCGAGAGGTGCACCTGAGAGATCATCATCGTCTTGGCAACTTCGTCCTCGCTGATGTCCATGCCATCGGCGATCTCGAGGTTGGTCGGCTGACGACCGAGCTCCTGTAGCAGGCTGCTCGCTCTCTTGCCGATGCGATGCAGTGTGCCCGCCCGATTGAGCGGCACGCGCACGATGCGCGACTGCTCTGCCAACGCCTGTAGGATCGATTGTCGGATCCACCACACGGCGTACGAGATGAACTTGATGCCCTTCGTCTCGTCGAACTTGTGCGCGGCGCGAATCAGCCCGAGGTTGCCCTCGTTGATCAGATCAGAGAGCGAGACTCCCTGATTCTGATATTTCTTGGCGACGGAGACGACGAATCTGAGATTCGATCTGACTAGGGTGTCGAGAGCTTCCTGGTCGTTCTGCCGGATGCGCTTCGCGAGCTCCACTTCCTTCTCGCGAGTAATGAGGGGAAAGACGCTGATGTCCCGGAGGTACTGATCGAGCGATCCTTCGTCGACGGTCGATTTCCGATTCGTCGAAACCTTCATAGCGATATCGGCATCCTCTTAGAAATCGAGAGATCAACTAAAACTCCGAACTGCGGACTACTGTCGGAACCTAGTGAACGATCTCTCCGAAGCGCTTCCACCGCAGGCGGGTCAGCCAATCCAGCCGGTCTCCGGTATCGGGCGCGTAGCTATAATAGACCACTATCGGCTGGCCGCGCACAAGAGAGTCCGCGACGAAACCCCAATACCTCGAATCCGACGAGTTGTCGCGATTATCTCCGAGGACGAAGTAGTCATGAGCAGGGACGATCAGAGGGCCCCAGTTGTTACGGGATGGATGATAATTATCGATCGACGCGCCTCCCACCAGATATGCTTTCTGCCAGCGGAAATCGTCGTCCGACTGATCGGCGTCCTCGGGGGTGTGCTGGACGTACTCCTCGCGCACCGGCTGCCAGTTTCGGACCAATGCCCCGTCACGCATCAGAAGCGTGTCACCCGGGATGCCCACGATCCGCTTCACGTAATTGAGTCGGGGATCGACGGGATAGGTGAAGACGACCACATCTCCGCGTCTCGGGGCATGAATGGCGGGCAGCTTGCGGCCGCTGCCGGGTATGCCGGCACCGTAAACCAGCTTGTTGATGAGGAGAAAGTCACCCTCGAACAGAGTGTGCTCCATGCTGCCGCTCGCGATCTTGAACGCCTCTACGCCAAAGGCGCGGATGACGACGAAGAGCGCCAGCGAGACGACGATGATCTTGGCCCAGTGCGCAAAGAACGCCAGCTTGCTGCCGCGGCGCCTTCGATTGGCCAACTGGAGGGCGTGAGCCCGCTTGTGTTCGTATTGATCCATGTCCGTCTATACCGATTTGATCAGTCGGGCGTTCCCAGATAAGTGTCGATCTGAGCGCGCTGCAGGGTGCCGGAGAAGTCGGCATAGCCGACTTTGGTCTCTGAGTAGAACTCGTAGACTTCCCAGCCGCCCTCCCGGTGCCCGTTCCCCGTCTGTTTGACGCCGCCGAACGGGAGATGAGCCTCGGCGCCGATGGTTGGTGCGTTAACGTACGTAATTCCGTTGTCGAGCTCGTTGAGCGCGCGAAAGGCCGTGTTCACATCCCGCGTGTAGATCGACGACGACAATCCGTATTTCACATCGTTGTTCACCGCAAATGCCTCATCCGCGTCTTTCACTCTCACTACGGAAAGAACCGGACCGAAGATTTCTTCCTGCTCGAGACGGCTACCCGGCTTGACGTTGGCGAAGATCGTCGGCTCGAAGAAGTTGCCACCGGAAAGCTTCCTGGGCCGCGCCCCTCCGGTTATGAGCTTGGCTCCCTCGGATTCTCCGATGTCGATGTAGGACTCGACCTTTCTGAGGGCATCTTCGTTGATCAGGGGCCCAACATCAGTCCCTTTCTTTCTTCCGTCGCCCAACTTGAGAGCCTTGGTGCGGTCCTCGAGCATGCCGACAAACCTGTCGTGAACCTTCTTGTGTATGATAAGACGACTGGTTGCGGTACAACGTTGCCCGGTCGTGCCGAAAGCGCCCCAGAGTGCGCCTTCGAGGGCCAAATCGAGGTCCGCATCGTCCATCACGATCTGGGCGTTCTTGCCCCCCATCTCCAGCGACAACCGCTTGTGGAGGCGCCCGCACGTCTCCCCCACGAGACGGCCGGTCTCGGTCGAGCCGGTAAAGGAGATGAGCGGGATTCCCGCATGCTCGACCATCGCGGCGCCTACCTGCTCTCCCCGGCCGTGGACGAGCTGAACGACCTCTGGCGGAAGCCCGGCTTCGAGAAGGATCTCCACCAGTAGCGTGCCAGTGTGAGGAACGTCCTCCGCCGGCTTGAAGATCACAGCGTTTCCGCACACCAGCGCGGGGAACATCTTCCACGTTGGGATCGCCATCGGGAAGTTGAACGGACAGATAAGGCCAGCGACACCTATCGGGCGCCGGTAGCTCATCGCCCACTTGTTGCGCAGCTCGCTGGGGACCGTTTTGCCGAACAATCGCCGCCCTTCGCTCGACGCGTAGTAGGCTGTGTCGATCCCCTCCTGCACGTCGCCGCGCGTCTCCGTGAGCGGCTTCCCCATCTCGCGCGTCATCGCGTCGGCGATCTCTTCCTTGCGCTTGGTCATGATGTCGCCCACAACGCGGAGGATGTCACCGCGCGCGGGAGCCGGAGTGCGTCGCCACCCGGCGAAACCCCGCTGCGCGCTCTCGACCGCGCGATCCACGTCGCGCCTGTCGGAGAGCGGGAACTTGCCGACCACATCGCCATGATCGGCTGGGTTGTGGTTCTCGAAATATTCACCCGACTCGGGGGAGACCCACTTTCCGCCAATGTAGTTGCTGAACTTTTTCATTCTCGAATGTCGGTGTTGGTAGCGTACGGCGCGTCAGCTGTGCTCGCGCGAAAGGGAATAACGCTCGATCTTCTTGTAAAGGTTCGACCGCGGCATCTCCACCGCGCGCGCCGTCTCGGATACGTTCCAGTCGAACTCGCGCAGCTTGTTGAGGAGAAACGCCCGCTCGGCCGCATCCTTGAACTCCTCGAAGGTGCGGCATTGTGTGAGTGTCGCGAGTCCCGCGTCGTCGAGCGCGCGCTGGCCGGCCAGCCGGTCGATATCGCGGGCCGATATCTGGGAGTCGGGGGCGAGAATCAGCAGTCGCTCTACGGTGTTCCGCAGCTCACGCACGTTGCCGGGCCAGTCGAGCGAGCTCAATCTCTCCAACGCATCCTGGGTGAAAGTCCGCGGCGGAATTCCTTCCCGCGCCGACAGGGTGGCCGCGAAGTACTGCGCCAGCGTCGGAATGTCCTCGCGCCGCTCTCGAATTGGCGGAACATGGATCGGAACAACATTTAGCCGGTAGTATAGATCCTCGCGGAATTTTCCAGCCGCGATCTCGTTCTCGAGCGTCTTGTTCGTCGCGGCGATTACCCTGACGTCGACCGAGATCGGCTTGGCGCCGCCTATTCGGGTTATGACATTGTCCTGCAGCACGCGCAGTACCTTAGCCTGCGCCGCGAGGCTCATGTCGCCGATCTCATCGAGAAAAAGCGTTCCCTTGTTCGCCTGCTCAAACTTGCCGGCTCGATCCGAGATCGCGCCGGTGAAGGAGCCCTTCATGTGGCCGAACAGCTCGCTCTCTATCAGCTCCCCTGGAATCGCGGCGCAGTTCACCTCGACAAAGGGCTTGGCCGCACGCGGAGACATGCGGTGAAGCGCGCGCGCCACCAGCTCCTTGCCCGTCCCGTTGTCACCGGTAATGAGAACGCGAGCCGGGGTCGTCGCGACCTTTTCTATTTTTTCCATCAGCGCCCGCATCACCGGCGTCTTGCCGACGATCTCGAACGGAGCGTCGATCGATTGCTTCAGACGGGCATTCTCTTCCTGAAGATCGAGATGCGACAGCGCGTTTCTCAGCATCACCAGGATGCGATCAGTGTCGAGCGGCTTCTCCAGGATCTCGTAGGCGCCGGCCTGCGTCGCTTCGACTGCGGTGCGAATCGTGGCGTGGCCACTGATCATTACGACCGTGGCCGTGGGA
Source organism: Gemmatimonadaceae bacterium (assembly GCA_041498575.1). Lineage (GTDB taxonomy): Bacteria > Gemmatimonadota > Gemmatimonadetes > Gemmatimonadales > Gemmatimonadaceae > UBA4720. Next base: position 1,058 of record JBGQIT010000222.1, on the reverse strand, counting down.
TCAAGCTCGCGGAGCTTTCTCAGGGCCTCCATCCCATCCATCCCGGCCATCTTCACGTCGAGAAAGACGAGGTGCGGGTGCCACTTCTGGTATTCGGCTATTCCGTCCGCCGCGTTCGCGAGAGTGTGTACCTCGTACCCCTCGAACTCGAGGAGCTGACCCAACGCGGCGCGGATTCCCTGCTCATCGTCGATGACGAGAATCCTGCGACTCACCGGACACTCTTGTAGAGGGTGATTTTGCCGTTGGAGATGCGCACGTCTGAAATGTAAGCCGGCATGACCATCGGGAGTCCGTTCCTGGAGATGCCCTCGACCTGTTTGCCGCGCTTCATCTGGCTTACCAGGCGCGGGATCAGCGAGGTGGGCACGTCGAGTCGTCCGAGTTTCACCTCCTGGACGAGGAATTCCCCCAATCCGGGCTTGAGCACGTTGATCGTGCCCCCAAGCCGAACGCTGTCGCGTTCGCCGAGCAGCATTCCGAGTGGGCCGAGGTTCTTTGAACCGCCGAAATCCTTGAGCTCGACCTCGGAGCGAACGTAGAGCCGGTCGCCCACGATCTCCGCTTCAGCATTCTTGGCCGAGGGCGGCAGTTGCTTCGCCAGCACCAGGAAGATATACGAGGCGGCCTGGGTGGGACTCAGATTCGCGAAGACAGGACCCGACTGGCGCCCAAGCGACTGCACGGCAACACGTCCACGCTCAGCGTCCGCGGCCGTAAGCGGTTGCCAGCCGGTGTTTGGGGAAGTTGTTGTTGATGCCGCCGTGGCCGAGGCGTTACTGCCGGTGGGCGAGTTCTCGACGGCGTACCAATACCATACGGCAGCGATGATGACGATGATGACAATGAGGCAGCCGATGCGGCGAAAAAAACCCTTCATTTTCCCGGAGCGTGGAGGTTGAGTGACGAGGGAGAATACCCTCGCAACTGCCGTGCACGCTAGTTGCCGGGACCGCCCCTTTCGCCCCGGGGACCCTCACCGTCCCCACGCCGCAATCCTGGCGACTTGATGCTTTCCGGAACCTTCGCCCATTGTGCCGGCGTCAGCATCGCCTTCG
>JBGQIT010000221.1:0-5447 GCA_041498575.1 Gemmatimonadaceae bacterium | reverse complement strand
TGTCGCTCTTCTCGCAGAAGCTACGGCGAACCCCTGCCTGGCTGTTCATCATCTCGTTCACGATCAACATCGGCATGTGGTTCGAGCGGTTCGTGATCGTCGTGCCATCGCTGTCCCATGAATTCGAGCCGTGGCAGTGGACGAGCTACCGCCCGACGTGGGTGGACTACGCGATCCTCGCCGGCAGCTTCGGCTGGTTTTCGATGTGGTTCCTGCTGTTCATCAAACAGCTTCCGGTGATCGCAATCGCTGAAGTGAAGGAGATTGTTCCGCCGCGGCTCAGAAGGCAGCACCCGCACGGCATTGATGCAACGGGGAGACACTTCGAGTTCGAGCCTGACACTCCTGGGGAGTACGCCTGATGCGCGGCGTTCTTGGTGCATTCCGCGAGCTCGACGCCGCAGTCAGCGCGATCGAAGCGCTGAAGGAGAAGAACGTAGGCGCAATTCGCGTTTACACGCCGACGCCGCGTCACGAGCTGGAGGAAGCGATCGGAGCGCCACCGAGTCCCGTGCGCCGCTTTACGCTCATCGGTGGGCTGCTGGGTGTGACGTTCGGTTATTGGATTGCGATCTGGACATCGGACTATTGGCCGCTCGTTGTCGGCGGGAAGCCGATCGCGTCCTGGGTGCCGTACACGATCTTCGGTTTCGAAGTGATGGTGCTCATTGGGGGGCTCTCAACCGTGGTTGGACTCCTCATCAACGCCCGCGTCCCGCGGCTTACGATGATGGTCGGATACGATCCGCGCTTCAGTCACGGCGATTACGGAATCTGGGTCGAGTGTCCTCCCGAGAAGGCGAGGACGGCCGAGGACCTTCTGCGCGAGCACGGGGCAGTGGAGGTGCGGCGTGAGCGCTAGAATGAACGTGCTCGTGTTGGCGATTCCGCTCATGATGCTCACCGCGTGCGAATGGTTCACCGACTTCAAGCGCCAGCCATCGATCTGGACATGGGAGCCGCTGAAGGACACGCTCACGCCATCGCGCGGAAATCCGCAGATGTCGGTTCCAACGACGGGAACCGCGGTCGCGGGGTTCCAGGTTTCATACGGAGCATTCCCGGCTACGATCGATTCCATGGCCGCACTCAGGAACCCAACGCCCGCATCCGATTCGTCTCTAGCCAATGGCAGGAAGTACTTTCAGATCAATTGCGCCGTCTGCCACGGCGAGCGCGCGATGGGAGATGGTACGGCGACCAAGTTCGGAATGCCGGGAATCAATCTTACGACGGACATGACCAAGGCACGCACCGATGGATACATCTTCGGGATGATTCGGAATGGGCGCGGCCTTATGCCCCCGTACAACAGGATCGAGGAGATGGACCGCTGGGATGTCGTGAACTATGTGAGGGCACTCCAGGGTGTTAATGGAAAAACTGTGGCCGTTGGACCTCTAGCTCCGCCGGGGGTTACGGGTGACAAGGTTCCCGGTCCCACGAGATTGGGACCGAACGTGCCGGCTCCGTTCTTCAATCCGCGCATTTTGTTGAGCGGCGCACAACAAGCTGTTGCTGGTGCCGCGAACCAGGCTACGCCTGCGCAAGGGATTCCTGCCGCTGCGCCGTCAGATACGACACGGCCCGGTCGTGCCGATTCCACGAAGGCGAAACCCGCTAGCACTCGCGCGAAGGTGATTCGATGAGCGCGCACGACGCTCACGCTCCGAGCAGAGAGGAAGTGCTCGTCGGGATCGATCGGCCCACGCCACCGATTCTGAAAACGATCTCCCTCGCGCTGGCGGTCATTGGATTGCTCGTGTTTGTTGTCGGGCTGTTCGTGAACCCGGATCGAGTGTGGCAGTCGCTGCTAGTCAGCTGGCTCTACTTCACATCGATCTCGTCGGCGGGAGTGATGTTCGTCGCTGTACAACGAATCACGACGGCGCGATGGTCGAGGCCTATCATCCGGTTCCTCGAGGGTTACGTCGCATTCCTGCCCATCGCTTTCGTGCTGCTCCTCCTGATCATCTTCGTTGGCCGACACCACATCTTCTGGTGGTCGAACCACGTCCCGGATATTCCAGAGAAGCGCGTCTATCTCAACCCGCCGTTTTTTCTCACGCGGGTGACTGTTGTCTTTCTTACGATCACGCTACTGAGCCTCTGGTACATCTATACCTCGGTGCGTCTCGACGTCGGAATCGTTCCGGAGGGCGGTGCGAGCTGGGCGCGCGGGCTTCGCGAGCGGATGCGGAGGGGATACCGGGACGAGCGTCGCGAGCTTCACTCGACGCACTCGCTACAAGGCAAGCTCGCGGTCTTCCTCGGGTTTGCGTTTGCGTTCGGATGGATCCTGTTGTCGTGGGATCTCTCGATGTCGCTCGACCCGCATTTTCAGAGCACCATGTACGGTTGGTGGTTCTTCATGGGAGCATGGGTCACCGCGCTCGCCAGTTGGACACTGATCACCATGGCCTGGCGCAGGTACCTTGGCCGCTACGATCTGATCCAGGACAAGCACTTCCACGACCTGGGCAAGCTCTGCTTCGCGTTCACCGCGTTCTGGGGTTACCTCACCTTCGCGCAGTACCTCGTGATTTGGTACGGCAATCTCGGTGAGGAGACCCACTGGCCAAGGCTCCGTCTCATCGAGGGTTGGCGCGTGCCGACGCTGTTTACGGTCGCGTTGATGTTCGTCTTGCCCTTCTTCGGTCTGCTCTCGCGTGCGGCAAAAGTGTTTCTTCCCACGCTCGTTCTATTTGCAAGCTGCACGATCGTCGGGTTGTGGATGCATCGTTATCTGGAGGTTTATCCGTCCATCTACGGTGTCGTCACCAACATCCCGCTCGGCGTGTGGGAGATCGGCGTAGCGGCCGGACTCCTCGGCATGTGGGGATTCTGCTATCTCGCGTTCATGGATGCGTTCCCGAGGGTGCGCGTGTTGTTGATGACGTCGCGCTATCGCGATGAGGTGCAGGTCCCGGTGAATCCGCGCACTATGGAACCGCTGCCGGCGCACGAATAGCGAGCGCGACGCGCACTTCCCAAGAGCAACGCACACATGTTGCGCGTTGTCTGCGTGCACTGTGTTCGTCTATATTTCGCGTCGAGGGGCGTTAGCTCAGCTGGGAGAGCGCCTGGTTTGCAACCAGGAGGTCGCAGGTTCGATCCCTGTACGCTCCATAGTCTCACAATAAGCCGGTGTCGGTTGCGGGTTTAGTTTGTCCCCGAAACCGTCTAAGAAACGGCCGTGGCGACTCGCGGCGGTTGGTGCGACATCGCTGTGAGCATCTTGGTATGCATCAGGGTTGTTTCGCCTCGGATCTCTCAAGGAGGTTCGTATGCCCATGCAAAACGCGCTCGCGTCCGTTCGGCTCGATTATGCACAGAAGACATCCGGGGCCCCGTACCACGTCAGCCTCCAGGTGTGGAATCGCTCCTTCGACAATCCAGACCCAAGCCGTCGAAGTTCGATCATAAGGGAGGTATCCCTCACTCAATTGCCCGACGCCAATTGGCAACTCTCGAACCTCAGAATCCGGGATCGATACGGCGTAGACCACACCAGACTGTGGGCAGGCACGGGCGGATATCATGAGCAGGGATGGGACGGGTACGTCGAGTGGGATAGAGGGGCACCCGACCCCCTCGTCATTTGGAGCGTGTTTTCCGGGATCTACGATGAGCGCTGCGCTGCGGACACGGCGTGTGACGGAATGCGATTACAAACTGTGCGGACGTCGAACGAGCAAATAACGGTCTTCAACTATCTTCTCGGCCCGGTGAGTTTCTCGTTCGACATCACGATGTCTGCGCCGCCGAAGGCCGTGAAGCTCAAGACATCGCTGATCGGAGGAAATGGTGGGAACCCAGCCGTACGAGGGAATGCGTCCGCCGGGGAAGAGTTCGTTATTCAGTTTCCTTAAGTCAGTCGTTACGGCGGTCGCGGACGAGTGTGCCCGAGGTCACTCAATCATTGCAGGTAGTTTAGCAACGCGCGGGAGGAACCAGAAGAGCGCCGACGATTGCGGACGTTTGCCGAGGCAGCGTTTATGAAGATTCTCTCGAGCAATCCCTGACCCTCGAGCACGACCAAGCGTGAGCGCGATCGACCGAATCAGAATACCGGGAGATCGTCGAAGCTGACGATCGCGTTACCGTCGCCCTGAATTGGTGCGTGATCGAGAGCGCTCTCCGCTCGGTGCACCAGCTCGGCGACGTTGACTTTCGAAGCCGCGAGATCCGACACGGCCGAATAGCCGACGCGCAGTCGAACCTGGCCGGCGATTGTCTTTTTCTTCGACGCGTGGTCGAGCTCTCGTTGCAGTCTCGCCACCAGCAGTCGCGCACCCGCCGCATCGGTATCGGGCGCCAGAATCGCAAGTCGCAGGTCACCGACGTGACCGACGACGTCCGATTGCCGGCTCTGTTCGCGAAAGACGTGGGCGACGTCGGCGAAGCCGACGAGGCTCTCCTTCCACAACATGCTCGATCCTATTTCGCGATCATGCACTTGAGGAGCGAACGCCACGCAGGCAAACGGCTCGTGTTTTCTGAGCGCGCGAGCGCCGAGCTTTCCGGCGAGCTGCCGTAGGCCGAACGATGTATAGAGGCCGGTTGTGGAATTGACGAAGTCCTCGGTACGGGCCACAACGAGCTCGCTCCGCGCGTGAAGGAATGTCTCGAGCTTGATGAAAATCGGTTCGAGATCGACCGGGTGACTGCAGTATTCCCACGCGCCGGCGTTGAACGCGGCGATGCGCGCACGAGGGTCGACTGGCGTTGGGGATGTGATCACGACGGGCACCGAGTGATCGAACTGTGCGCCCTCCCGAATGGCGCGACAGACGTCGATCGCTCTCACATCGTTGAGGGATTCATCGAGCACCAGGAGGTCGTGATTGGCGAGACGCGCCAGTTCCATCGTTTGCACGCCCGAGCGCGTATGCGCGACGACATAGCCGTGCTGCTGGAAGACGCTCTCCAAGGCTCTGCTCATCCAATCGTCGCTGCAGGCAATCAGGGCGAGCGGCGGACGTTCCTGGGACAGTTCCATCATGGCTCCTCTTCGGTAGCCCGACTGGCTTGGCGCCTTCCCTGCGCTTTAGCCTCGTGGCTTTGCGTCGCCACCTTTCGGTGGGTTTGCCGGTTTTCGGAGGTGCTAACCTGTCCGGACCTTGGCCGGGTACAGGCTGAGCATGGGGTCTATTTTGGAGACGATTGAGCGAGCGCCGCGATACTCTGGGGAACCCTTTGGCGGATGGCTCTAATTGGTGGTGGAAAGTGCTAAGTTATTGCTAGGTATAAACTTACTGCATCACGGGCAGCGAGAGGACGAAAGAAAAGCGCGTCCCTTCGGTGCTTGTGTCCACCTGCAGGGTGCTTCCCATGGCTTCGACCAGGGTGCGCACGATCGCGAGCCCGAGACCGGCGCTAGAGAAGCGAAGCTTAACGCCTTCGGGCGGGAACCCGTAGCACAGTCTCTCGAGCACCTCGTCCGG
>JBGQIT010000220.1:0-5454 GCA_041498575.1 Gemmatimonadaceae bacterium | reverse complement strand
GGCCGCATCATCGACGAGAAGGGCGAGGTCGTCGTGAATCGTCCCGAGGCGGTGCGCGCGCTCGAGTTCATGCGCGACGAGCTGTACGCGACGCACGTCGCCCCGCTCGACGTCCTCACCTGGCACGAGGAGGAAGCGCGCTTCGCTTTCCAGAACGGGAACGCCGCGTTCATGCGCAACTGGCCGTACCCGGTCGCGGCGATGAGCGACACCGCGCAATCCAAAGTGGCCGGCAAGTTTACGGTTTCCCCGATGCCGGCGTCGGGCACCGCCGCCAACGGACACTCCACAGCCGCACTTGGCGGCGCACAGCTCGCGATCAACGCCTACACGGAACACCCCGACGCCGCCTACAAGCTCATCGCCTATCTCACCGCGCCCGAACAGATGCTCGAGCGCGCGGTGGCGGTCGGCCAATACCCGACGCGTCCGGCGCTTTACGACGACGCTCGCCTCCGCGGTGCGATTGCGATCCCACTCGAGAATGCGCGGCGTGCGATCGAGAGCGCGACGCCACGACCCGTAACTCCGATCTACACGGAGCTATCCGAGATCCTTCAGATCGAGCTGCACCGCGCGCTCGTGCGGCAGGCAGAGCCGAGGGAGGCGCTCAACTCGGCGGCCGCGCGGATAAACGCGCTCATCGAGCGCACAGGGATGCGCAAACTCATGTCGGGTGCCGTGAAAGAATCGACACCGTCGAGCGCGTCGCCCACAGTGAGCAGCACAGTCGGTCACGCCGAATGACGCTCCTCTGGTGAAAAAAATCTCCCGCCTCGGACATGAGGCCCGTCTCGGCTGGACGCTCGTCGCGCCCGCGCTCTCCGTCATCGCACTCATCGCGATCTTCCCGCTCGGTTGGACATTCTGGGAATCGCTGCACCTACACGAGTTGAGAATGCCGTGGCTCGGGAAGCCGTTCGTCGGCCTTGCCAACTACGTCGAGATCGCCAAGGATCCGCGTTTTTGGGCGGCACTCGGTCACACTGCGTTCTTCACCGTCGTCTCGATTTCGTTGGAGCTCGTGATCGGCCTCTTCCTCGCGCTCGCCATGAACCGCGTATTTCGCGGACGCGGTTTTGTGCGCGCCGCGGTGCTGGTCCCGTGGGCGATTCCGACCGTCGTGGCCGCGCTCCTCTGGCGCTTCATCTTCGAGTCGCAGGGCGGGATCGCCAACGCCCTCTTGGTCAACGCGGGAATTCTGAAGCAGCCGATGGTCTGGTTCATTCAGACCTCGACGGCGTGGGTGCCCGTGATTCTTTCCGATGTCTGGAAGACGACTCCGTTCGTGGCGCTCTTACTCCTGGCAGGGTTACAGAATATCGACCTGACACTTTACGAGGCCGCTGCGGTCGATGGCGCCAACGCCTGGTGGCAGCTCCGGCACATCACGCTGCCGCTGCTCAAGCCGGCGATTCTCGTCACGCTCATCTTCCGAACGCTCGACGGGTTCCGCGTCTTCGATCTGATCTATGTGCTCACGGGCGGTGGACCGGGAACATCTACCGAGCCGGTGGCGCTCTACACATTCAACGCGCTGCTCCAGAATCTGCGCTTCGGGTATGGGTCGGCGCTCTCGGTCGTGATCTTCGCGATTACTTTCGGACTCGCGTTGTTCTACGTCCGAGGTCTCGGCGTGCGGCTCGGGGGAGAGGAGTGATCACGTTGATGACCACATCCGCCGTCACCCCGTGTGAGGACGCCCGATGAAAACCGCAAACGTCTCGGGTGTTGGTTGGCAGCGCTGGTTGTTCAGTGCGGCGCTCGTTGGGCTGATGCTATTCACGCTCTTCCCATTCTACTGGGCGATCGTCGCATCGCTAACGTCCGACGCGGCCCTGTTTCGCGATCCCTCGCTGTGGCCGCAGCACCTCATCTTCGATCACTACCGCGCGCTGTTCACCGAGCGTGATTTCATCACGCCAATTCGCAACTCGCTCGTCGTCGCCGGCACCACGACAATCTTTTGCCTGATCGTCGGGACGCTCGCCGCCTACGCTCTCGCCAGAATCGAATTCCGCGGCAAGGCGGCAATCATGGGGTTCATTCTGGCGGTAACGATGTTCCCACAGATCTCGATCGTGAGCCCGCTCTACTTGCTGCTGCGCTCGCTTCATCTGATCGACACGTACCCCGGTCTCATCATGCCGTACATGACGTTCGCGATGCCGCTCACGGTCTGGGTTCTGACCGGGTCCATCAGGCAGATCCCCAAGGATCTCGAGGAGGCAGCGCACGTCGACGGCGCCTCGCGACTACAGAGCTTCACGAAAATTCTGCTGCCGCTCGCCGTTCCGAGCCTGGCGACGACCGGAATCCTGACTTTCATCTACTGCTGGAACGAGTTCCTGTTCGCGCTCTCATTCACGCTCGGACCCGAGCGGCAAACGGTGCCGGTTGCGATCGCGCTGTTCCGGGGGCAGTACCAAGTTCCATGGGGAGAGATTCTAGCTGCGGCAGTGGTGGCGACGGCGCCGGTAGCCGCGATGGTTCTGGTGTTCCAACGCCGCATCGTGCAGGGACTCACTGCTGGGGCGGTAAAAGGATGAGAAATGAACTGAATGTGATCCGAGATCTCAGAGGCATAGATCCCAGTTGTTGGTCAAAGCTCTCCGACCGCGCTGGGCGAAATCAAAACCACGATCACTCTCGAACTATATCGCGCAAAGTACGGTCGGCGCGTCGTGACCGTTGACTGAGATCTGCACTTCTCAGATCTCGGATCCCGTTCAGTTGCAGTTAAAAGGAGAAGTGAATGGCCCGAATAGCATTAGAGCATGTCGATAAGGTTTACCCTAACGGCTACATCGCCGCCCGTGACCTGAGCCTCGAAGCCACGGACGGCGAGCTGCTCGTCCTGGTCGGTCCATCCGGCAGCGGCAAATCGACCGTGCTCAGACTCATGGCCGGTCTCGAACGCGTGAGCGACGGAGTGATTCGGATCGGCGAGCGCGACGTCACCGACCTGCCGCCCCAGCAGCGCGACATCGCGATGGTCTTCCAGAACTACGCGCTCTACCCCCACATGACCGTGCGCGACAATCTCGGATTCGGGCTCAGCATCAGGAAACAGCCGCCGGCCGTAATCGCGGAACGCGTCGATGCGATCGCCGCGTCACTCGGGCTCGAGGCGCTGCTCGACAGGAAACCGGCTCAGCTCTCGGGAGGGCAGCGCCAGCGCGTCGCGCTCGGCCGTGCGATTGTGCGGGAGCCGCTGGCATTTCTGTTCGACGAGCCGCTCTCCAATCTCGACGCCCAGCTCCGCGTTGAGACGCGGGTCGAGCTGGCGCGGCTGCATCGCAAGCTTGGCGCGACGATGGTCTACGTCACGCATGACCAGTCGGAGGCGCTCACACTGGGCGACCGGATCGCCGTGCTCAAGGAAGGAGTGTTGCAGCAGATCGCGACGCCTATGGAGCTCTACAACCGGCCGGCGAACAAATTCGTCGCCGGATTCATCGGCAGTCCGGCGATGAACTTCATCGAGGGAGTGATTCAGCGCGCAGAGGGCCCCGCCGGCCGCATGGGGATGTGCACGTTCAAGGGCATTGATCTCACGCTCGATGTCCCCTGCGACGGCGAATCCCGCGGCCGCGTCTTCCTCGGTGTACGCCCACAGCACATCGAGGTGAGCGGAGATGGCGAGAACAGACCGAAGGCCGAAGTTGGAGTCGTCGAGCCGATGGGGAACGAACAGATCGTCTACGTCACTCTCTCCGGTGGGGATCGATTGGTGGCGGTCGCTCCGCCACAAGAGCTGATCAAGCCGGGCGACATCGTCTCGATTCGGGTTCGCCCCGAAGGCGTACACATCTTCGATGCGGAGACCGGTGGGCGTATTGACCCGTCTCTCCAACCGCTGGGGCGCTAGCGGGGCAATGGTGTTTCTCCGGTGTCGGAGTTTCCCGCCACCTCCTCCAGCCACGCCTCGGCGGCGTGATGCTCGGTGAATACTTCGACATCGACACCTAGTGCGCGCGCGAGGACGGCGAATGTTTTCGACACCCGGTAGGTCGTTGACAACTTGGCCACGATCGCAATCCGTCCAAGCCCGCGGTTGACGAGCTGCAGCACTCTGCTCGCAACTTCCGCGAGCTGCAGGATCGTGATATCGGGCGCGGCATCGCTCGCGTCGTAGAGACCGCGCAAACCCGGCCGGAGATCAGGATCCGCGAGCAGCGCGTCCAGGAATGGGTGCAGATCATCCGCGCGAATGACTCCGGTCGCGTACGCCCTTATCAGCCGTTCGTCACGGGAGATCGTGTACGTGATGGGCATCGGGTGGCGTTCTTACCGCAACTCTGTCGCCAGCAAACCGATGTGTCGGGAAGTCAGACGCGGGGGGGGACGAGGTACTAGGTTCGAGGTAGGAGGTAGAAGCGCGACATCGTACGCGTTACCTCCTACCTCATACCTAGCACCTCGCACCGCCCACCTAGCTCTTCTCGCAGTTGCAGTTTCCAGCCGATTCGCCTACTGGATGCACGATCCGTGTGGGTCAGGCTTGGCCTTGTCTACCACCGGCCGCTGATCGAGATTCGCGACCCTCGTGGCAAGATCCGCCACGTACTGTGCGACTCGCGCCATACGATCGTAGTCGATGTACTGGGGCTCGTCGGTTACCTGATGGTAGTCGGCGTGTCCGCCCGTCGTGAAGAAGATGATCGGGATGCCGTAGCGCGCGTACTCGTAGTGATCGCTCCGGCAATAAATGTTCGACGGATGGCCGTTGGCGTCCATGGCGTAATCGAATGCCAGCGGATGTTTCTCGGCGTGATTCACCGACTCGGCGAGATCGCCCAGCTGCGTGGAAAGTCGGCGCGATCCAACGAGCTGCACGTAGTCGGGATTGCCGTGATATCTCACGCCTGCCTTGGTAATGCCGGTGTTGTCGGCCGCGGCGCCGCGACCGACCATGTCCATGTTGAGCTGCGCGACGATCGAATCGCGCGGAACCGTCGGATGGTCGGTGTACCACTCCGAGCCATAGAGGCCGGCTTCCTCACCGACGTGCCAGACGAACAGCAGAGACCGCTTCGGCTTCACCTTCTGCGCCGCGAAATACTGTGCGATCTCGAGCGCACTCACGCTTCCCGAGCCGTCGTCGTCAGCGCCGTTGTAAATCGAATCCGGGCGCGCTGAAGCACCATTCGAGCGCTTTCTGATATCCGCGATCAGCGCGTTGACCTGCGCCTGTTGCGCGGCGTCGAGCTGCGGTGGGCGATCGTCCGCGCCACCGGTGCGGAATAGGTGATTGACGACATAGATGGAATCGTGCGCGACTGGACGCGTGCTCCAGCCGATGTGATCGTTGTGCGCGCCGATCGCGACGTATTGGTCGCGCAGCTTCGGGTCGCTGCCACGGATCACTGCCACGACGTTTCGCGCCGGATACTGGGTCGGCGACTCCGCGAAGCGGGGCGTCGATGCGACGGTCGATCCGATCGCGCCGGT
>JBGQIT010000219.1:0-5491 GCA_041498575.1 Gemmatimonadaceae bacterium | reverse complement strand
GCGAAATTCATGGTCGACATGGCGCACTTCGCGGGTCTCGTGGCGACCGGATATCATCCCTCGCCCATCCCCCACGCGGACGCGGTGACGAGTACGACCCACAAGACTCTACGTGGCCCACGCGGCGGCCTGATACTCTGCAAGGAAGAACACGCCAAGACGATCGACAAGGCGATGTTCCCGGGCACGCAGGGCGGACCACTCGAGCACATCATCGCCGCCAAGGCGGTGGCCTTCAAGGAAGCGCTCGATCCATCCTTCAAGGATTATTGCGGACAAATCGTGCGCAATGCGCAGGCGCTCGCGAATGCTCTGATCGAGCGCGGGTTCGACATCGTCTCCGGTGGCACCGACAACCATCTGATGCTCGTCGACCTCCGGAACAAGAACGTCACCGGGAAAGTGGCCGAGAAAGCGCTGGATGTGGCGGGCATCACGGTGAACAAGAACACGGTCCCAAAGGAGACCCAGTCGCCCTTTGTCACCAGCGGGATTCGTATCGGAACTCCGGCAGTCACCACCCGCGGTATGCGGGAGCCGGAGATGGAACAGATCGCCGGGTTCATCGATCGGGTGATATCCAGTGCTGGTGACGTGACGGTCGCGTCGGCAGTCAAAGAGGCAGTACTCGACTTGACGAATCGCTTCCCGCTCTACAAATCCTTCCCCTCAATGGCGGACAAAAAGTAGAAAAATGGCTGAGCTGGCATTTCGCGAAGGCATCATGGACCGGATTCGCATCCGCGAGCCGCGCTTCGACGAGCAGGCGTACCTGTTCGTTCTTTCAGCGCTCGAGATGTGTCAGTCGCAGCTCACCGTGCGGCGCCACATCACTGGAGCGGAGCTGGCGCGCGCCAGCCGCGATCTCGCGCTCGAGCGGTACGGGCTGATGGCCCGCGTGGTCCTGGAGCACTGGGGAATCTCCTCCACTGCGGACATCGGCGACATCGTGTTCACGCTCGTCGAATTGGGATTCCTTCTCAGCCAGCCGCAGGACACGCGCGACGAGTTCGTGGACGTATTCGACTTCGATCTGGCATTCGAGCGCGACTACCCCTGGAACTGCGCACAACAGGCTTAAGAAGCCAACTTCCGACCAATGCCCGCGTGGGTGGTCAGCGCCAGGGAATCAGCGGAGCGCGATCGGGCAGCCATTGAAAGAGGAACCCCTTCACGCGCTTTGATGCGGCGCGCGGGTACCGCGGCGGCAGAAGAAATCTCGCGCCGCTATTCAGAGCGACTCAGGAACGGCGCCGTCGTTTTTACAGGTCCGGGCAACAATGGAGGCGACGGCTGGGTTGTCGCCGGCACCCTCGCCCGATCCGGCGTAGAGGTCACAGTGATCGAAGTGGCGAAGGCCACTCCGGCCAAATCCCCCGACGCCGTAGCCGAGAGAGAAGCGGCGATCGATTCTGTGAAGGTCGCGGATTCAGTCGATGAAGACGACGTCGTTGTCATCGATGCGCTGCTCGGCACGGGATTCGAGGGAGAACCGCGCGGCAAAATCGGCGAGGCTATCTCGACGATCAATGAGCTGCACGCACGAGGCGCGTTGGTCGCAGCGCTTGATGTCCCGAGCGGACTCGATGCGACGACGGGCCAGCATTCCACCTGCGTCGTCGCAGATCTCACCCTCAGCTTTGGCGGAGTAAAGCGCGGGGCGCTGCTGGCGAGAGACCGCTGCGGAGAGATCGTCGCACTCGACATCGGCTTAGACGACCCGCCAGAACCGGCGCGGAAGACTCTAGAGATGCCGGTGCCGTCGCTGCCGATTCTCGTCGACGGCGAATGGGTGCGATCGCGCATTCCACCGATTCGGTTCGACGCGCACAAAGGAACCCGAAGGCATCTCGCGATCGTTGGGGGCGGGAAGGGAATGCCGGGCGCGGTCGTCCTCGCGTCGCGTGCAGCCCTCAGAAGTGGAATCGGCCTTGTACGAGCCCTTGTGGCGCCGGACAACGTGAGCCCGGTTCTGGCCGCCGTCCCCTCGGCCCTGATCTCCGAATGGCCGCCGAGCGAAATCCAGATAAAGGCCGAGGTCTCGAACTGGGCTGATGCACTGGTGATCGGACCGGGCCTCGGCAACTCGAAGGAGACGCGCTCCCTCGTCGAGCGAATCCTGAGAGACTCAAACGTCCCGGTGCTGCTCGACGCCGACGCGCTTAACGTGTTCGAGGGGGACGCCAAATCTCTGGGTAACCTTTTGGCGGGAAGCGCGGCACTAATCACGCCCCACGTCGCGGAGTTCTCGAGACTCTCAGGCATTGATGTGAAATCAGTTATCGCCAACAGGTTCGATGTAGGTCTGGACCTCGCGCGCGATCTCGGCGCTACGGTTCTCCTCAAGGGATCGCCAACCGTGATTTTCACACCCGACGGAGACCGTCGCGTAATCGCCAGGGGGACAGCTGCTCTCGGAACCGGTGGCAGCGGTGACCTTCTCGACGGCATCGCCGGAACCATACTGGCGCAGACGCAGGACGCGACCGTCGCCGGCTGCCTCGCCGCGTGGGTACACGGTCGCGCGGCGGAATTCTGTGAGTACGTGCGCGGGACTACGCTGGACGATGTGCTCTACGCGCTTCCTCGCGCATGGAACGAAGTCGAACCCGCAACCGATGCTCCGGTGCTGGCCGAGTTGCCGGCAGTTGCGCGATGAGTCCTGACAGAGCGACCAACGGTCGCAATCTCGACCTCGGGCCCGGCAAGGAATTCGATCTCGTTCGAATCCTTCTCGCCGAATGGGGGAAGGCCGCGCAAAGGATCGGCGATGACGCCGCGGTGCTGGACGTTCCGGCGGGCGAGCGCCTCGTCGTCAGCACCGACACATCGGTGGAAGGCGTCCACTTCCAACGCGATTGGCTCAACAGCTTCGAGATCGGTTATCGGGCGACGGCGGCGTCTCTGAGCGATCTGGCTGCGATGGCCGCGCGGCCGCTTGGGATTCTGATTGCGCTCACTCTTCCGGAAGGCAACAAGCAGGAAGCGCGTGAGATCGCCACCGGAATTCGCGAAGGAGCGTCGGCAGTCCTATGCCCCATCGTCGGCGGCGATCTGTCGTCTGGAAAGGATCTCTCGCTCACGATCACTGCGCTCGGTAGCGCTTCGCGGCCACTTGCGCGTTCCGGCGCCAAAGTTGGTCAGCGCGTTTACGTTACCGGACGTCTCGGCGGCCCGGCCGCCGCGGTCCGCGCCTGGCGCGCGGGCAAGGAGCCGACCGATGGCGACCGGGCGCGCTTCGCCAATCCAGTGCCGAGGATCGAGCCCGCGATCGGCCTGTCGGACCGTGGCGCGACGTCGGGGATAGACATCTCGGACGGCCTCATGGCGGATGTCGGCCACATCGCGGCGGCGAGCGGTGTCTGCATCGAGATCGACGCCGACCGCATCCCGCGTGTCAATGGAGTCACACCTCTGGAGGCCGCGAGCTCGGGCGAGGAGTACGAAATCGTGGTCACCGCACCGGAGATCGATACCGGTCAGTTCTCAGAGGAGTTCGGCCTCGATCTTACGGAGATCGGCCGCGTTGTTGCCGGTAGTTCAGGTATTGTTCTAATGCAGGGAGGTGAGCGCATCACGGCTCCCCCCGGCTTCGACCATTTTCGCGACAAATGATCTCTTTTATCCGAACGATCCTCCTCTACTCCACCGCGGCCGTGGCGACCGTCGTCCTCGGTTTCGCCGTCATCATTGCCGCGCTGCTCGGCGTGAAGGACAAGCCGGGCGGCATCTACGACAAAGTGCCGCGCTGGTGGTCGCGGGCGGTGCTCTTTGCCGTCGGCATCAAGGTACGAGTCCACGGAATGGAAAACGCGAGCGGCGGAGGGCCCTACATCTTTGCGTCCAACCACGTGAGCTGGTTCGACGTTCCCTCGCTCGCCAAGACATTGCCCCGGAACAAGTTCGTGGCGAAGTCCGAGCTGTTCAAAGTGCCGATCTTTGGACGCGCAATGCGCGCCGCCGGGATGATCGAGATCCAGCGCGAGAACCGAAAGGCCGCGTTCGGCGCCTACGATGTCGCGGCCGAGCGAATCCGCAGCGGCAACTCGGTCGTCGTCTTCCCGGAGGGGACGCGCGGACATGAATACCCGCTTCGCCCGTTCAAGAAGGGGCCGTTCGTGCTGGCGATCGCCGCCGGTGTGCCGATAGTCCCGATCATAGTGCACGGGACGATCGAGATCATGCCAAGGCATTCACTGTGGGCTCATCCGGGGACGATTGATATACATTTGCTCGAGCCCGTCAGCACTGCCGGTGTCGACTATGACCACCGCGAGGCGCTGATGAGGACCGTGAGAACGAGGATGGCCGACGCGATGCGCGAGCTGTATAGCATCGAGCCGCTGCCGGCGTCGACGTCGCGGCTCCCATCATCGATCGAAATCCTTTCATCCGAAACCCAGCCGACCGAAACACGGTAGCACAACCTCCAACCAGAAAATGTCAGGAATAATCGAGATCAAGGCGCGCGAAATTCTGGACAGCCGCGGAAATCCTACGATCGAGGCGGATGTTACGCTCGATAGCGGCGCATTCGGCCGGGCCGCTGTTCCAAGCGGGGCCTCCACCGGAGAACACGAAGCGCTCGAGCTCCGGGACGGAGACGCCGAGCGTTATCTCGGCAAGGGAGTCGAGCAGGCGGTGCAGAGCGTGGAAGAGCGCATCGCTCCCGCGCTCAACGGGCTGCCGGCGGGCGATCAGATAATGATCGACCGCGCGATGATCGAGCTCGATGGCACGCCGAACAAGGGTAAGCTCGGCGCCAACGCGATACTCGCGGTCTCGATGGCGACGGCGAGAGCGGCCGCAATGGATGTCGCCCTCCCGCTGTATCGCTACCTCGGTGGCCCGATGGCGCGCACGCTGCCCGTCCCGATGATGAACATTCTGAACGGGGGCGCTCACGCCACCAACACGGTGGATTTCCAGGAGTACATGATCGTCCCCGTTGGCGCGACGAGCTTCCGGGAGGCGCTCCGCATGGGGACGGAGGTTTTTCACGCGCTTAAAAAAGTGCTGGTGAAACGAAAGCTCTCGACGGGAGTTGGCGACGAGGGCGGGTTTGCGCCCGATCTCAAGAACGACGAGGAAGCGTTGCGCGTCGTGGTCGAGGCGATCGAGGCGGCGGGATACGCGCCGGGAAAGGAGATTGCGATCGCGCTGGATCCCGCGGCATCGGAGCTCTTCAAAAATGGAACGTACACGTTCAAGAAGAGCGGAGCCGGAAGTCTCGACTCCGACGGAATGATCGAGCTTTATCGGAAGTGGCTGGACGAATATCCGATCGTATCGATCGAGGACGGGCTCGCTGAGGACGACTGGGATGGGTGGGCGAAGATAACGGCTGCGCTTGGAGATCGCGTGCAACTCGTTGGTGATGACTTGTTTGTCACGAACACCGAGCGTCTCGCGCGCGGAATCGAAACCGACGTGGCCAACGCGATCCTCATCAAGCTCAATCAGATTGGTACCCTGACGGAGACGCTCGAAG
>JBGQIT010000218.1:0-5533 GCA_041498575.1 Gemmatimonadaceae bacterium | reverse complement strand
GCATGGATGGCTGCGCCTCGAGGGCGTCGCCAGATCCCGGCAGACCCGTGCAGAGGTTGTTCGCCGTCTCTGCGGCGTCAAGGGCTCGCGCGGTGTGATAGACAAGCTGCGCATGGTGAGCCCCGCGACGGCCCAGGTCGTTACAGACTGATCGAGAAACAAGGAGGAGATCGTGTCCAATGTACTTGCTGAAACGACACGCAACGCCGAAGCGGAGCGTCCGGTTCTCGAACGCCCCACTGCTCTGCTGATAGCAACCGACGGAACGGCTCAATCGGATGCGGCTGTTGCGCTTGCCCGACTGCTGCCCCTCGGCGACCAGCGCGAAGTCAAAGTTCTCACGGTGGTGGATCACGCTCCGATTCCGTGGGGAGCGGTCGACCGCTCGCTGGTGATGGACTACGAGCGCGGCCTGCACCAGGAAGCGCAGAGCAAGGCAAAAGCGCAGCTTGATCGGCTCGGAGACAAGAGCTGGGGGGTCGAGGTGCGGTCTGGGGACCCGGCGACTACGATCGCGGCGCTCGCGAAGGAGACACGCTCTCGAATCGTGCTGGTCGGTCTTGGTGGCCACGGAGTGGCAGCCAGGCTTTTTGGAAACGAGACCGCGCTACGCCTGATGCGGGTCAGCCGGGTACCAGTCCTCGCTGTCGACAGCAAACTGCGAGATCTTCCAAGGCGGATAATGGTCGCTATGGATTTCAGCGAGTCGAGCATTGAAGCGGCTCGGTTGGCTCTCGAGATCGCTGCTCCGGGCGCTATGGTGACGCTCGTACACGTAGTTCCGTGGGAGCGGAAGGACTACATCCCCGAACACTGGTTCAGAGAGCACGAAGGACACATTGCGGCTCAGCTGACCCGCGTCACCGGCTGGCTGGACCAAGGCAGCAAGCGCCGGATACATCAGAAGGTCCTGTATGGAAGACCCGGCCCCGCTCTCCTCGCCTGTGCCGAGGAGCTCGACGCGGATCTAATTGTCGCTGGAACACACGGTCGTGGGATACTCGGTCGAATGCTCGGAGGCGAGACCGTCGCGAAGCTGGTTCGAGGGGCCCGGCGCTCTGTGCTCGTTCTTCCCGCGGCCGCCGCGTTCCAGCGGTTCGCTCAGCCGGAGCCTGAGAGTGAGTCTCGTGGGGAGCACGCGGACTGGGCAAAGAGGCTCGATGATTTCTCACTCAGGAACACGGGACGCCGCGGACGCCTTGAGGTCGATGATCCAGCCGTTGGCGCACAGGTCGAGATGACTGGCTATCGCTTTCTCGGCGCCGTCTACGATGCTCCGAGCGAGCGCGCACAGCTGATGTTCGGAAGTCTGGAACGAGGCGGACCGCACCTCGTGCGCGGCATATCGAACATCAAATCGGTCGAGGTCCTTTCCGACGGGCGTGATGGCAGGGATACGGCATTGTCAATCATTAGCGACGACGGACAAACCCTGCTCGTTCTGGAAAGCGAGAAAAAGGAGCTCTGACAATGTCGGCGCCTCTTCGCGATCTCGTCCCGCCCAAGCGGCCACCCTCCCTCGAAGCGGAATCCATCGGGCGAAGGCGATGGGTGGGCAACATTGGGAAGAAACCGTCCATCCTCCCCACCTCTCCGCTGCTGGCGATCGCGGGAATTCTTCTCGGCGGCGTCGAGAAGTACATCTTCAATCAGCCGGAGCTCGCGTTGGGCCTCTGGACGATCGCTCTCATCGGCGCAGGCTTTCCGGTCGTATGGCGTACGCTTCGCGCAGCGCGACATGGCAATTACGCGACGGATCTCGTCGCGACTCTCTCCATCGTCACCGCCGCCATCATCGGTCAGCCCTTCGCTGGACTCGTGATTGTGCTGATGCAAACCGGCGGCGAAGCGCTAGAGAGATTCGCCGAGCGGCGCGCATCCGCGGCTGTTCGAGAACTGGAAAAAGCCGCACCTCGTATCGCGCATCTCATCAGCGGAAACCGCGGGTTGGTCGACATACCGGTTGGCGAGCTGAACGTGGGCGATGTCTTTCTCGTGCGGCCGGGTGAGATGGTTCCCTGCGATGGAATCGTCCTCAGTGGGATCTCGGAGATAGATGCATCCCAGCTTACGGGTGAGGCGATTCCGGTTCCCGCCCACGAAGGGATTCGGCTAATGAGCGGGTCGCTCAACGCGCACGGCGTACTGAGCGTTCGTGCCTCGGCGCGTGCCGCCGAGAGTCAGTACTCGAAGATCGTGGAGCTCGTTCGCGAAGCGCAGGCTTCCAAGTCACCGCTGCAGCGTCTTGCCGACCGGTACGCGGTCTGGTTCACGCCGGCGACCCTTGCGGTTTGCGTCGTGACGTTCTTTCTGACACAGAGCTGGACCAGCGTGCTGGCGGTACTGGTCGTGGCGACGCCGTGCCCACTGATTCTCGCCACACCCGTTGCGATCATCGGGGGGATAAATCGCGCGGCTCGCCGCAAGATCATCGTGCGCCATGGAGCCGCACTCGAGATGCTGAGCGATGCGACTCTGGCGGTATTCGACAAGACCGGCACACTCACAGTCGGCAAACCTTCCGTGAAGAACGTCTTCGCGCTGCCCGGGTTTATGGAGCGGGAAGTCCTTCGCAGTGCCGCCGCGATCGAGGAGGGCTCGAGTCATCTGCTCGCGAGAGTAGTGGTGGAGGAGGCGCAGAAAAGATACGGACCCCTGCCGCAGGCCAAGCAACACCTCGAGTCACCAGGAGAGGGGCTGACAGGCATGGTCGGCGACGTCGAGGTTGTGGTTGGAAGCCGTGCGTTTGTCGCCCGGCACGCCACCGCTTCGCTCGATGTCTTCGATGCCGCCGAAGATGGTGAAGCCGGTTTGCGCGCGTACGTCCTCCTCTCCGGAAAACCGGCCGGGATCATCGAGTACGCCGATTCGCTCCGTCCCGAGCTGAAAGACTTTCTCGCGACGCTCGGGGAGTTGGGACTGACGCGCACCGTCCTCCTTTCCGGCGACGGGGCAGCAAACGCGAGAGCGGTCGGGCTCGAGGCTGGAATAAAGGAAGTCCACGGTGAATTGCTGCCGGCGGATAAAGCAACGATTGTCTCACGCTTCAGGGCTAGCGGAGAGGTCGTTCTGATGGTCGGCGACGGAACCAACGATGCGCCCGCGCTGTCGGCAGCCGACGTCGGGGTTGCCCTGGCTGGACATGGGGGCGGCGTCACATCGGAGGCCGCCGACGTGGTAATCCTGGTCGATGATTTGTCAAAAGTTGGTGAAGCGGTTGCAATCAGCAGGAGAACGATGCGGCTGGCGCGGCAGAGCATTGCGACCGGGCTCGTTCTGAGCGGTATTGCTATGATCTTCGCTGCCTACGGATTCATTCCGCCGACGGAGGGGGCGCTTCTTCAGGAGGCGATCGACGTCGCTGTAATCTTGAACGCTTTGCGCGCGAGCTGGTCGTGATACCCACGAAAGCGGGCGCGGAGCATGGAGGAACGATGTTCAAAGTCATCATGGCGCCAACGGAAGGCTCGGAAAGCGAGAGAGCGGCGATATCCGTAGCCGTAAAGCTCGCGCAACGCTTTGACGCGGAACTCCGTCTCGTTCGAGTAGAGGCGCCGCCCCTCGTCGTCGAGACGCTCCCCGAGTCGCCGCTGCTTATAACCGAGCAGACGCTGCTCGATGAGCGCGTCGCGCGTTTACGCAAACTGGAGGCGCTCGGAACCGAGTGCCGCGCGCTGGGCCAGATAAGGGTCATGACCGCGCTCGAGGACGGGCCTGTAACGCCTACGCTTCGCGACTATGCCACGAAGTTCAACGTCGACCTGATAGTGATGTCGAGCCACTCTCGCGGCGGAGTCAAGAGGGTCACGCTGGGGAGCGTCACGGACTACTTGATTCGCAATACGAACATTCCTGTGCTGGTGGTAAGGGCGCCTGGTTCGATCACGGGCGCGACTCCGGACCAGACGTTCAGCCGGATCGTCGTTCCGCTCGATGGCTCGGCACTGGCGGAGCAGATCCTGCCCGAGATTGCGGCACTCGCTTCGCGATTCAATTCGACTGTGAGCCTGCTCCAGGTACTCACTCCGCTGACGTACTCGCAAAGGGAGATCATGCAGCCGGGTCTGCCGTGGTGGGACTCCGACATCGCTGTGGCGGACGCCTACCTCGCCCGCGCCGCGAGCTACCTGACTGAGGAAGGTCTCACGGTGAGCAAGGACGTCGTACTGAGCGAAGATGTCGCAACTGCCATTCTCGACTACTCCATACGCACGAGAGCTGATCTAATCGCACTCGCCACGAGTGGGAGTGGTGGGATGAGTCGCTTCATGTTCGGGACTGTGGCCGACCAGGTCACACGCAAATCGCCGTCCTCGCTCCTCGTCTTCCACCCCAAGGGCAACGGCGCGACTGCCAGTGCCGGTGGACGCTCCACTTCGGAACCTCTGGCGGGAGTCTGACATGCCAACCGCGAAGGGATCACGGGGCGGAGCTTCCGCGAAAGAGACCGAGCTTCCGAAAGACGGACCAGAAATGGAGCGGATGTTCGCCGCACGAGCTGGAGAAGTGACTTTCCGCGAGCTGTCACGCGACGAAATCGAGGCGATGCTGCTGCGCAACCGAGTCGGTCGACTCGCCTTCTCACTCCACGACAGGGTCGACGTCCAGCCAATTCATTACATCTACGAACGGGGTTGGCTGTACGGCCGCACTTCTGAGGGAGACAAGATCATCGCGTTGAAGCACAACCAGTGGGTCGCGTTCGAAGTGGATGAAGTCACTGACCTCTTCGATTGGAGGAGCATCGTGATTCACGGCAGTTTTTGGATCATGCATCCACGCGGAAGCCCGCGGGCCGAGGAACTGTGGACGAAGGCAGCGGAGCTGGTGAGCAAAATCGTGCCTGGCGCGCTCACGGAAAGTGATCCGGTCGCCTTTCGGCAGACGCTTTTCCGCATCGCAGTCAGCGATGTGCGCGGACGAGAAGCGAAGATGAAACCGCACCAACGAAACGACCCTTGACGATGGAGGGAAAATGAACAGGAACTATTGCATCACCTCGGCGATCGTTTTTACTTTTGTCGCCCTCGTGCAGGCTTGGCGTTTTGTGCTCGATCTTCCCATGCAGATCGGCGCGTGGAACATACCACGGTCTCTCTCAGGATTGGCGGCGCTCGGCGCAGCATGTCTCGCGGTGTGGGCGTTCAGAAGCGCTAGACTCGTCAAGTCGGTAAGCGTCGGTTACACCTGATGCTGAATTCCCGGAGCCGCGTTGCCGGCTCCGGAATTGGCACGAGACGTCACTGACTCCAGTCCGTTCTTGTGCGAAAATCGCGGACTCTCGGCGATCGTCGCGCGGCCTGCAGTGATGAACGCCTATCGACAAGAACGAGCCTGCGGCGGGATCGCATGCCTTCGGAAGGAGTCATTCGCTCGAACTTCCGGTGTGCGCGCGACGAAGAAACATCTTCGAGACCTCTCTCAGCCAGAGGACAGCGCTGGCTGCCAACAGACAACGGAGCCAATCGCTTCCGCGCAACGG
The DNA here is from genome assembly GCA_041498575.1 of Gemmatimonadaceae bacterium. GTDB lineage: Bacteria > Gemmatimonadota > Gemmatimonadetes > Gemmatimonadales > Gemmatimonadaceae > UBA4720. Next base: position 51 of record JBGQIT010000218.1, on the reverse strand, counting down.
GACGGTACCGAACGCTTGTTGCATCGCTGGCACGTATACCACCACCACCTG
>JBGQIT010000217.1:0-5533 GCA_041498575.1 Gemmatimonadaceae bacterium | reverse complement strand
GCATCACGTGCACGCACGACGGAAGCCGTATCGGGAATCATGAACTTTATCATGCTTCCGATGTGGATCTTTTCGGGCGTGTTCTTCTCGTCCGCGAACTTCCCGCGTATGGTGCAGCCTTTCATCAAGCTGCTGCCGCTCACGGCGGTGAATGACGCGCTACGCGCCAACATGCTCGAGGGAGTATCGTTCGCGGCGGCCTCTTCGCAAATGCTCGTGATACTCGTTTGGGGAGTAGTCACGTTCTTCGCCGCACTCAAGTTGTTCCGCTGGCGCTGATGAGCGATTCCGCTCCTGTCGCCGCCGAAAATCTTCTTCAGGTCAACGACGCCCTTTCGATTCCGCGCAGCGAGCTCGACGTGCGCGTGTCGCGCGCTTCCGGCGCCGGCGGGCAGCACGTCAACAAGACATCGTCACGGGTAGAGATCTTCTGGAACATTCCCGGATCGCGCGCGCTGAGCGAGGAGCAGCGTTCTCGCCTTATGGAGAAGCTCGCATCGAAGCTCACGACCGATGGGAGCATCCGCGTCGTCGCGAGCGACATGCGGAGCCAGAGCAGGAATCGGGATCTGGCGGAGGAACGGCTTGCCGATCTGGTCAGACGAGCGCTGATCATTCCAAGAAAACGAAGGGCGACGAAGCCAACAAGAGCCGCAAAGGAAGCGCGACTCGAGTCAAAGAAGCGACACTCGACCAAGAAGCGCGACCGCCGCACCACGTCACTCGACTGATCGACTGCATCGATGGCGGCGCAGATTAGATTTGTGCCGACCTTCTCACCTGTCTTCGACTCCCTCATTGAACGACGAACGCGGTCCGCTTTCATTCCCCCTCGTTGAACGATAAACGCGGCCACGCTTCGCGCGCACAGATAGTCGCCGCGTTTGCTTCGATCTACGTGATCTGGGGATCGACGTATCTCGCGATCCGTTACGCCGTCGAGACGATTCCACCATTCATCATGGGCGGAGTTCGTTTCCTGATTTCGGGAGCAATGCTCTATCTGTGGGCGCGATCTCGCGGAGCTCCCAGGCCGATGCGCCTCCACTGGCGCAACGCAATCATCGCTGGTGGCTTCCTTCTCCTCGGTGGAAATGGAGCCGTGGTGTGGGCGGAACAGTTCGTCCCGTCAGGCCTCACCGCACTCCTCGTGTCGATTCTTCCCTTCTGGCTTGTGATCATCGAGTGGATCAGGCCGCCGCGTCGGCGGCCAAGCGCCGCCGTCCTCATCGGATTGGTCCTCGGCTTCGTCGGAATCATCGTACTCGTTGGACCATCCGATGTCGGCGGTCATGGAGACGTGATGCCGCTTGGCGCCTTGGTGCTCATACTCGGCTCCCTGTCGTGGGCGATCGGCTCCTTTTGGTCGCGTGACGCGCAGCTTCCGGAGTCCGGGCTGCTCACCACGGGCATGGAAATGATTGGAGGTGGCGTGCTACTGCTCGTGGTCGGAACGCTCGCCGGTGAGTTTTCGCATCTCGACATACGTGGTATCTCGAACGCGTCTGCCTTCGGCCTGCTCTATCTCATCACCTTCGGATCGCTGGTTGGCTTCACATCTTACATTTGGCTACTCGACAAAGTCTCTCCGGCGAGGCTCGGAACGTACGCCTACGTCAATCCAATCGTGGCTGTCCTGCTTGGCTGGGCGATCGCGGGTGAGCGGTTATCCATCCGCACGGGAGTCGCCGCGGCGATCGTCATTTGTGCGGTGGCTCTCATTACGACGGCGCGGAGCACAGAGGCCGGTCAAACCGCCTAGTGCCCCGCTCTGTGATCACCGCGTTGCGCCAGAAGGAATTCCCGGATGGCAGCCAACGACCCCGAGTCGGCCGTAGCGATTCTCACCTCTCCGCCACGCGGTAGGTCCGCGTAGGTATAACGGATCAGAGCCTTCTTCCGGCTCATGATATCGGTTCCAGGCATCGCACGCATGTGGACGAACTCCGGCGTGGAAAAATCTCCCGCCTGAAATGCGTGTTGAATGAGCTTCATGTGTGCGCGTATCTGAGCAACAGCGAGAGAATCAGCGCCTTTCATTTGGAGCGCTATCCGGCCGCCGTTCGGCAGGACGTCGAATTGGTGTGCAGATGCGTACTGATCAACTCCCATTGCCATCTTTCCGCGCTCCTGCAATGCTGCGAACGAACTGTCCTGTCCCAGTCCGTGCTTCGCGCACAAGACACTCAATGCGAGCAAGCCGAATAGCAGAGCTCTAGTAGGAAGGATTGACATTGTTACTCCGAGTTGGGTGACCATCTGCCGCTTCGTTCGGCTCGGCTGATAGTTAGGGTCCGTGACCTTCCTCGGCTGGGACTAAAGTTCCCGCCCTTACTCGCGGATGCCTCTCAAGCCGCCGAGTCCGCGCACCGCTCGAGAATCGCAAGGTTTAGAACTCGATATTTACCCTCACCGACCCTTTCGATCGCCCCCAATTGTCGTAATCCACGAAGCGCGCGGACAACGACCTCGCGAACCGTCCCGAGCTCTTCTCCAAGAGCTGACTGCGTCATTCCGAGGGAGAACGCCGGCGTCTTCCCTGAATTCGGCCTCGATCGCGCAGAAGCAACTGTCGCCTTGTACCGCTCGAGGATGAAATGGGCGAGTCGCGTCTGGACGCTGCTCACGGTAATTCGATCCACTCTCTCCACGAGGCTTTCGATTCGGTGCGAGAGGCGCTTCAGAAAGAAAAAAGCGAGTGCCGGGTCTGCAGCGATCGCTCGTCTGACGGCTGCCTCGGGAAGAAATAGGCATCGGGTTGGCTCTGCGGCGATCGCTGTCGCGGGATAACGACCGCCGGTGAAGAACGGAACCTCTCCGAGCGTGGAACCGGGATCACCCGAATGAATGACCAGCTGGCGACCCCCGCTGCCCCGGACGATTCGTATCCGTCCCTCGAGGACCAGGGTAATTCCTTCCGAGCGATCGCCAGCAGACCAGAGAACTTCGCCCGTCGAGAATTGTCTCTCCATGGAGTGCTCGAGCAGCGTGTTCCTGCCAGCCGGACTCAGGTTCTGAAGAAATTGGTTTCTTGCGTCGAGTTGGCTCAATGGGTTGTAAGGATGTGGTCGAAGATCGAGACTAATGAAGCAGGCGTTGCTAGAGTGGTTGTGGGTCTGTGGTTTCTCGCCTCGCCTGGGACTTTGCGACGTGCTCTGCCAACGGATCAAGTGAACGGCTTGTTCAGAATTTCGAACCGGCTGCGATAATGGCGCGGCGATACCGCGAAGCGCCGCTCGAAGGCGCGTCGGAACGCGTCATCGCTCGTGTATCCTACCGACCGTGCGATTGCTTCGAGGCTCGATTGTCGCGCAGCAAGGCGGCGGCACGCTTCGGCGAGCCGGGCCTCCTCTACAAACGCGGCCGGGGTAACGTCGAAGCGTTCTTTGAATGCACGTGAGAACTGCCGCACGCTGAGACAGGCTCGATCGGCGAGTGACGGGACAGAGAGGTCTGCTTTCAGGTGGGTCAAGATCCATGCGGCCAAGCCGGCGAAGCGATCGCTTGATTCCATCTGAAAGCGGAGCGGCTCGGAATACTGGCTCTGTCCGCCCGACCGCTTGAGGTACACGACCATCTCGCGCGCCACCGCGAGTGCGGCCTCGGGACCGAGATCCTCTTCAACCATTGCGAGCGCGAGATCAATCCCGGCGGTGATGCCCGCGGAGGTATAGAAGCGGTCATCCTTCCGGAACAGCGCGTCGGGATCGACACGAAGCTTCGGGAATTTGCGCTGCACGTCGGCAACGAACGCCCAATGAGTCGCGACATCGCGGTCGTCGAGCAATCCTGTGGGTGCGAGACCGTAGATGCCGGTGCATACGCTGGCGATACGACGGATTCGCGAAGCGCGCGACGATATCCACGCGGCGGCGCGATCGGCCACGCCCGGCCGACGCAAGCCGCTGCCGCCTGGGACGATCAGCGTGTCGAGCTCGACATTCGTGGGAATGGCGTGGCGCGGCGTAATCTCGACGCCGTTACTCGCCCGAAAGCGCCTGCCGTTAATGCCGATGATGACGACTTCATAGTGCGGCCTGTCGCCATCACGGAACTCCGGCGCTGCGAGGGCGTCGGAGCAGAACACGTCGGCAGGGCCGAACATGTCGAGCGCCTGGAGGCCATCGAAGCCAAGGATACCGATTCGGCGTGCCCGCACTCCCTACACTAGAACGCGTGTGGAATTGCCGCAATGGCCGTTTTTGTCGGATTCGTGACATTGAGCCTTGGCATACCGGGCTACCTTCGACGAGCAAACAACCCTCGACCCGGTCAGCGATGGCCGATCACATGCCGATAACCACCGATCGAACACGCGACGCGCGCCCGTCCATCAGCTCGATCACGACCGTCAACCTGACGCGGCTGGACGAGTGCTCGGGCCGGGCCACTTGATCGAAGCAGCCACAGAGAGTGCGAGCCCTGCCGCAATTACACCCAGCGACACTCCTGTCGGAACCTCGAGAAGATCGCCCAACAAGAGTCTGGCGCCGAAAAAAATGAGAATCGCGGCGAGGCCGACCCTGAGATAGCGGAAGCGATCGACGACTCCCGCCAGAACAAAGTAGAGCGAACGCAGGCCGAGCATGGCGAAGATGTTCGAGGTGTAGACAATGAAAGGATCGCGCGTAATCGCCAGGACCGCGGGCACAGAGTCGAGTGCGAAGACGATATCGGTTGTCTCGACGATGATCAACGCCACGAGAAGCGGAGTAGCAACGAGCCGCCCGCCACGCTCAGCCTGGCGCACTACGAAGCTGCCACCGTGATACTGCGGGGTGATGGGGATGAGTCGCGCCACCCATGTGTTGCAGATTGAGCACGCGGCGACTACCAACTCTTGCTCTTTCTGCTTGCCCCACACCAGGCGAAAGGCCGCGAAAATGATGAGTGCGGCGAAAGGGTATACGACCCAGTGGAAACGAGCGAGCAGGAGCAGTCCGGCGCCGATGAGCAATGCGCGCATGACGAGCGCACCGAGGACACCCCATAAGAGCACGCTCCGCTGTTGGGCCGGCGGAATTCGCAGCTCGGAGAAGATCAATACGAATACGAACACATTGTCGATCGAGAGGGACTGCTCCAGCAGATAGGCCGTGAGGTAGGTCAGTGCGGCACTCTGCCCGTACACCGCGAGCATACCGAGACCAAACAGCAGTGCAAGAGCGACCCAGGCGCCGTTTCTTAGCGCAGCTGCTCGCAGAGTGAGCCGGCGCTGCTCGTCGCGCTTTCCGTGGAGGAGTTCCAGGTCGAGGGCCAGAGCTAATAGCAGCAGGGTCCCGAACAGGACCCAGGCCCAGAGACTTACGTGCACGGAATTGCCCGGCGAAGAGGCATTTTCAACTTTCCAAAGTCAGACGTACTCATACCTGGGGCAGTGATCACCGATTGGTCCACAGACTGCTCAGTCGACCGACCGGAAGCTCGAATGCAAAAAGAGTGTCACGCCTCGCGCGGCCAGACCCTGACCACGACCGGCTCGTGCACACAGGTTGCAACAGCTGCCCAACGCACTGTCGCCAGCCGGCACACG
>JBGQIT010000216.1:0-5547 GCA_041498575.1 Gemmatimonadaceae bacterium | reverse complement strand
GTCGATTCCCTTCGCGTTCGCGATCGCGGCACTGCTCACACGACGGCTGGACGCCGAGTGGCTCGCGGCGGTGAGACGATGGGCGTTGCTCGCGTGGTTCTTCAACACCGTCGGCATCGTGCTCGGCATGTGGTGGGCGTACGTCGAGCTCGGCTGGGGCGGATACTGGGCGTGGGACCCCGTCGAGAACGCGTCGCTGCTACCGTGGCTCGTGAATACCGCGTTCCTCCATTCGATCATGGTTCAGGAGAAGCGCGGGATGCTCCGCAAATGGAACGTCACGCTCGTCGTGTCCGCGTTTCTCCTTTCGATATTCGGCACGTTCATCACGCGCAGCGGCGTGATCTCGAGCGTTCACTCGTTCGCGCAATCGCCCGTTGGTAAGTGGTTCGCCGCGTTCCTCATCCTGGCGATCGTCGTCACCGCGTATCTGGTCTCGACGCGCCTGCAGGATCTCAAGTCGACTGCGGAGCTCGAGAGCATGGTCAGCAGAGAAGCGGCGTTCCTCTACAACAATCTCGTCCTGGTAGGAATCGCGTTCTCGGTGCTGTGGGGAACGCTCTTCCCGATCATCAGCGAGGCGGTGCGCGGCAACAAGATCACGGTCGGCCCGCCGTTCTTCAACACGGTCAACATTCCGCTCGGACTCTTATTGTTGCTGCTGACCGGGATCGGACCGTTGATCGCGTGGCGCCGCGCGTCGGTCGCGAACCTCAAGCGGCAATTCCTGATTCCGGTGACGAGCGCGGCGACGATTGGGATTCTGGTTTTTGCGCTGGGAGTGCATAACCTCGCGGCGCTCCTGTCGTACACGTTCGGCGCGCTCGTGGTGACCACGATCGTGCAGGAGTTCTACAAGGGTGTGAACGCCAGGCATCACATGTACAGCGAGTCGCGCTTAATCGCGCTACCACGGCTAATCGCGCGAAATCGCCGGCGTTACGGCGGGTACATAGTTCATCTCGGTGTCGTCGTCGTGTTCGCGGCATTCGCCGGGCTCGCGTTCAAGCGCGAATTCGATCTGACGTTGAATGCGGGCGACACAAAAACCGTAGCCGACGCCTGGGGACATCGCTGGACATTCCTGAGTCAGGGGATCTCGCGGTACAACGTCCTGAATCGTGAAGTCACTGCGATCGCGCTCGATGTGACGCGCGATGGGAAGCCGGCGGGCGTCATCACCAGCGAGAAGCGCCAGCACGTCGATTCGCGCGGAGTCCCGACGTTCGAGCCGTCGACAGAAGTTGGAATTATGGGATCGTTCAAGCAGGACGTGTACGTCGTCCTCGCCGGCGTTCGCGGAGCCGATGGCGCTGAGATCCGCGTGACGTTCAATCCGCTCGTCCGCTGGGTCTGGCTCGGTGGCGCGCTCATGGGGTTGGGCGGACTCGTCGTGATGTGGCCCGCCGCGGACAGGCAGCGCGCGCAGAGCGGGTACGCAGCGGTGCTCAAGCCGCGGCCGATTGGCGAACGAGTCCCGGACCTGGTTGGAGCATGATGATGCAGATGTCCGCTGGCGAATTTGGGGGCTGATGACAATGAGACTGGAAACTGCAACAGAACGGGTGCCAGACGTGAGTAGCGTAGTTCCGACCGATCAGTTCACGACGCCCGGACTTTCCGTCGTGGCAGCCGAAACAACGCGCCGAGCCGTGAACATTTCTCGCCGCCGGTTCGTTCTCGCGATTCCCGCGCTCGGTCTCGCGGCCGCGGCCTTTCCGCGGAGAATCCGCGCGGCGCAGGTTGCGGTGCAGACATTCAACGGCCCGATGGCCGATGCGAACGATGTCTATCGATCGGTGACGCTCCCCTCCAAACCGGGCGCGCAGCCGTCGATGACGGATGCGCAGCGCGACGATCTCGAGCACCAGATCCATTGCCAGTGCGGATGCAACCTCGACGTCTATACCTGCCGCACGACCGATTTCGCGTGCAGTGTCTCGCCCGCGATGCACGCTGACGTGATGGGTCTGGTCGCCGGTGGACACACCGGGCCGGAAATCCTCTCCGCGTTCAGGGCGGTTTACGGCGAGAAGGTTCTGATGGCGCCGCTGAGGAGCGGATTCAATCTCGTGGGTTACACGATGCCGTTTGTCGCGCTCGGTACGGGCGCCGTGGTCGTCGCCGCGCTGATCAAGCGGTGGAAATCGCGCACGCCGGCCGTCGCCGCCATCGAGCCGCACCACATCGACGCCACCGAGGGAGAGCTTGCCGCGCTCGACGAAGCCGTGAGGCGCGATACGTGACGGCGCTCCTCATCGGAACCGCGCTCGCGGTCGCATCGTTGTGCTACGTGCTCTACCCCCTCTATCGCGCCGGCGTCTCCACGGTCCCGCGCCCATCGGCAGCGAGGGGAAGGCGGCAAAGCTTAGCGGTCGACGCGCTCCGCGAGCTTGAGTTCGACCGTCAGACCGGAAAAATCTCCGACTCCGACTACGAGCCGCTCAAGGCGCGCTACACTTCCCAGGCGCTCGCCTCCATGCGGGCTGGGGATTCGCCGGTGTGCGAGGTGCACGGGCCACGTCCGGAGCCTGACGCGGAGTACTGCTCGATATGCGGAGCGGCGCTTGTCGGGTAAGGAATGAACTGCGAGAAGAGCTAGGTAGGAGGTCCGAGGTACTAGGTGCGAGGCACGAGGTAACGCGCACCACATTGCGCTTCTACCTCCAACCCCGCACCTAGCACCTCGCACCTCCTACCTAGCTCTTCTCGCAGTTGTTTTCCCCTAAAGTCACCCCACCTAGCTCTTCTCGCAGTTGCTTTACGCCCCTGGGCGAGGAACTGTCAATTTCATATCACCGTAGTGTCGTTTTCATATCACCCTTGGCCTCGATTCACGAGGAAAAGTGACTTTTTACCAATAAATCCCTTGACGCTTCGGGCCATTCGCTGACAGTATGCGATTACCGTCCGCCGTCAGATTCAACATCCACCCGCGAGTAGATGTCCCAGCCGCAGCGCATCGAGCCAGTCGAAGCTGCACCGCCACCGCGGCGGGATCCCGCGATCGACGCTACCATCGCGGTGCTCGACCTCGTTTTCGGCGCGCCGTTCGAGCGCGCATACGACATCCGACTTTGGGACGATAGCATCCAACTTGGCCGCGCCGATCCGTGCGCGGATTTCTCGCTCCACATCAGACGCCGAGGCGCGCTGCGGCGGATGCTCCTTCCGCCGTCAGAGCTCTCCATTGTCGAGGCATTCATCTCGAACGACATCGATATCGATGGTAATGCCGAATCGGCGATGGGCCTCGCGGACGCGATTGGCAAACGCATTCAATCGTTCAGCGGAGTCGTCAGGCTAATCCCAAAGGTTCTCGCGCTCCCACGCGACGACGATTCACCGCCGCTCGATGAGACTCGCTACGCACGCTCTCTCCGCCTGCTCACGCCGGGGGCGCGGAAAAGCACGGAACCCGAGATCCAGTTCCACTACGACGTTGGCAACGACTTCTACGCGCTCTGGCTAGATCCGAGCATGCTCTACACTTGCGCATACTATAGAAAGGAGTCCGACGACCTCGCGACGGCCCAGATCAACAAGCTCGATCACATCTGTCGCAAGCTTCGGCTCCAGCCTGGCGAGCGGCTGCTTGATATCGGTTGCGGCTGGGGCGGCTTGGTGATGCACGCCGCGAAGAACTATGGCGTCCAGGCTACCGGCATCACTTTGAGCGCCGCGCAAGCGAAATTCGCCCAGGAGCGGATCGCGGAGAGAGGATTGAGCGACAAGTGCACGATCCAGATGATGGACTTTCGCGATCTCCCGATTAATGGGCGCTTCGACAAGATCAGCTCCGTCGGTGTCACCGAGCACGTGCCCGAGGATAAGCAGCCGGCGTATTTCGCGCGTGCGTTTAACGCTCTCGAGCCGGCGGGCCTATTCCTCAATCACTGCGAGGTCAGCACGCGCGCCGCCCGCCGCACCAACAGCATCGGCGAGCGCATCGGCCGCTGGCTTTGGAAGCGCGACCAGTTCATCGACAAGTACGTATTCCCGGACGCGAGGCTGGTCCCGCTCGCGAGCGTTATCGGGAGCGCGGAGAGCGTCGGCTTCGAGGTACGCGACGTCGAGAGCCTCAGGGAGCACTACATGATGACCCTGCGGGCCTGGTCACGGGGTCTGGAGAGGAGAAAAGCGGACGCGATAAAGCTCGTTGGGGAAAGGACTTACCGTGTCTGGAGGCTTTACATGTCGGCGGGCGCGTATGGTTTTCGCACTGCTGAGATAAACATCGTACAAACACTTTTGTCGAAGCCGGCGCCAGGAGGCCGCGCCGGCGTCCCGCTCACGCGGGAAGGCCTGTACGATTCGGATCACCGTGCAAGGGGGAAGGGCTGATGGCAGTGCGCGACTTTGTCGACGAGAAGAATGTGAAGTGGAGAGTGTGGCCCGTTCTGCGCTCGTCGATCCATCCGAGGACGGCGGCCGAGGACTACCTCGGCGATTACGGCGAGGGCTGGCTCTGCTTCGAATCGCCGAGCGAGCGCCGTCGCCTCGCGCACTTCCCCGACGACTGGGACAAGATGGCCGATAAGGAGCTGTGCTCACTGCTAAGCAAAGCGGCCATCGTTCCGGTGCGGGGCAAGCGGACACCACCGAGGCCCGAGGATTCCGTCGATCCGTAATCTCGGCGTACAGGATCACGGGCACCAACCGCATCCACAAAACTGAAGCGGGGAGCTGTCGGCTAACGACGCTGATTGCTGAGAGCTTTAATATTGGCGCAATAACCTTGTGGGCCCGCTATCGCCTTCGATCGGCGTTACTATCGGCAACGACTGGGACACCGACTCCGCGACCACAGACACCGCCGGAAAAGGCTTCCCGCGATCAGCTGCAAAGCCGACAGCTCCCCGCTTTGGTTTTATGGATGCCAGTCGGCGACTCTCACCAAACGCCGAGATGCCAGGGCAACCCTATAAGACAACCCGACGTCCAATCAGTCATGCTGTCAGCTAAGATGCTCCGCGCTCTACTGATTGCCGCGATCATAGCGGCTGCAGCAACGCTTCCAGCCGAAGCGCAGCAGCTGGACGTCATCCGCGGCCAGGTGCTCGGCCCCGAGGGAAAACCGCTCGAGGACGCGAAAGTCACCGCGACCTCGCTCTCGGGCAACGTCAATCGCAGCGCCCGCACGGACAAGAACGGCCGCTACACTATCACCTTCCCGGGGGGAGAAGGGGATTACTTCGTCGAGTTCGCCGCAATCGGCTACGCCGCCCGGAGATTCGAGGTCAAGCGAACCGCTGACCAGGAGATCCTCGTTGCCGACGCAAGGTTGCTCCGCGCCGCGGGGCAGCTCGACACCGTCAGGGTGGTCGGACAGCGCGATCGCCCGGAGCGCAACGACGCCACTCCGGACATCAGCGGAAGCGAGAGGCCCGTCGACAATAGCGCGGTGCCCGCCGATCAACAGGGCGATATCGCTTCGATGGCCGCATCGCTTCCCGGCGTCACGCTGGTTCCGGGGCAGGATGGCGATCCGTCCGGCTTCTCCGTGCTCGGCCTCTCTCCCGACCAGAACCAGACGACGCTCAACGG
>JBGQIT010000215.1:0-5549 GCA_041498575.1 Gemmatimonadaceae bacterium | reverse complement strand
GGCGAGGAAAAGGATCAGACCCTTGCCGTCGAGCAGGCTCATCGCCGCTCGGCGCGCGGTATTCAATTCGCCGGTGTCGGTATGAAATCCATCGGCGACAACGGTGCCTGCCGCGGCATCTTCGTCGAGCGGAAGTGCGACGGCCTCGACCGGCCGCACATCGCCTGCTTCGCCGGCGCTCTCCTCATTTAGTACTATCGCGGCGATTCCGGGCGCCGCGTACGTCGTACGGTATTTCTCGAATACGGTCCACTTGTCGAAAGGCGCAACATGGGACAATTGCGCCAGGACATATCGTGCGGGCAACAGCTCATCCCGCCACCGTGCTTCCCGCGCCCAGTGACGCGCAAGCCAGCAAACGAAACGTCGCTGCTCGAAGCCGCTGCGGCCTACGGCGTCGATTGCATGTCGCTCACTTTCAGACGCTTCATGCTCGTACCACTCATCCCAATGACTGGCTACGCCCTGCAGCGGACTGCGCAGCAGCGCGCCCGAGCGGAAGCCTTCCGTGCTCCAATGCCAGAAAGTCCAAAACCAGACGAATCGCACTGTCGTCTCAGAAATCCACGGGCTTAATCCTTATCGGCAGCCGGCCGAAGAATGAATCGGAACGGCATCGGATCTGTCACCTTGAGCGATTCCCACGCCGCGGCGAGATCGCTCGGCAATTCAACATCAACGCGATATTCACCATCGCCAGAGAGCGCGGCGTGAGCGGAGAGTATGGGCCGCAACCCCGCTTCTGACACGAAGGTTACCTCGAAGACCTGATCGCGTCTCGGAACCGGGGCCAGCTGGAAGCGGAGACGGAGCCGCGCGTCACGAACACTCATATAGAGCACCCGGGCGGGAGCTTCCTGCTCCTCATCGCCTCGGCTGATCAGTGCGGCGACAGGATGGCCACTGTGTCCGTGAGGCGGGTGGGCCATCGCGTATCCGTAAGACAGTTGAATCGAGGCAAGACGACGGACGCTGGCGGCGAAGCGATCCGGCCACATTTCCCACCACGGCTGGACCAGCTTCAGCAAGTAAGCGCCGGACGGGGCTGGTGGAGCTTCGGCCTCGGCGCGCTGGCGGCGCCACTGAAGGAGATTCTCGATGTCTATTGCCTTTTTCACTAATCCTCCGTGTTCAGGCCGCGACTGCGCTCGTCGCCGAGATAGATCTTCATCTGGCGGATGGCTTCGCGTATCCATCCAGTGATCGCCTGTTCGGTGCGCTCGTAGCGGCGTCCGATCTCGGCGGCCGATTCTCCGGTGATGAACCGGGAGATCAGAACGTCGCGCAATCGCGGCTCGAGCCGACTCAACGCATTGTCGAGATCCATTTCGAGCAGGATTTGATCATCCGACGAAAGTGTGTGCGGATCGGCCAATACGTTGATCAGCGGCATCGAGTCGCCGTCATCGGCGAGAACGGGCGAGTCCAATGACGTCATGCGCCCGTCAGCGATTGGTCCGGCGCGTAGGGCGGAGCGGTTCATGTCGCGCCACAAGTTTGTAGCGATAGTAGTGATATACGCCTGGAAATGTCCGTCGGGTTCGATGGAGTGGCGAGCACGCAGGACGCGTAGCCAGGATTCCTGCGCCAGGTCGCGAGCGCCGTCGGGGTCAAGGGTCAGCATGCGACAACGCGCGTACAATGATTTCCAGTATCGATCGACGAGCGCATTCAGAGCGTTTTCGTCGGGCGGATCACGCCGGACTGCGTTGATCAGCCACGCGTCGGGCCAGGTAGATGGATTGGCCTCCCGCTTCGCCGGGTGCTCATGCAACGGCGGGCGTCCGACGGCCTTCTGATTCTCGAGCTCCATCAGCCGCAGCCCGTTAGCACGGGCGTCCGCTTGCGCTCGCGCACATGCACTCGCCCGCACCGAAGCATTCATGCTTGGTGATACGTCGCTGCGCGAAAAGTTGAAAGCGCGACACGTTCGCCCGTTAAGGGAATAGCTGCCGTCACGATGATTTCACGACGGCCTCAGTAGCAACACCTACTCTCTACGACCGGCCTGTAGCGTCGTCAAGAAGAAAATGGATGTTTCACCCAGTAAATCTTGTAACGATTTGATCAACTCATCTGCGACGCCGGCGGCGTTTCGAGCTCAGCCTCCGAGGGTCCTAAGTTCAATAGATAGGAACTCCGGCCGTGGCTGATCGTGAAAGATCTACCGCATCAATGACTGATGGCAAAGAACCATGTGCCGATCACCGGACCGCGGGGAGGCCGGCTTCCGGGAGCGGGAGCTGGCGCACCCGGTGCTGGCGCCGGCGCTGGTCCATACTCCGGTTGAAAGAGATACGCCACGTGCCTCACCGGATCGACAGCGATTGTCTTCGCGCCCTGCATGGTCGGCACCGTGGCTACTACGGTGTACTTGTCTGGTGAATCCTGCCGGACGACGGTGACGTTGCCGTCTCGCCCGGCGGGGATGTAGATCAGCTTTTCTGAAGCATCCCATCCCAGCGCGTCGACTCCATCTCCGTTCGTGAACGTCGACACCACTCGTCCGGAGCTGGGGTCGATGACAACCGATGTCTTTCCGCAGCCCGAGAAAATTCGATTCGAGGAACGGTCGAACGCGATGCCCGTCGGCCCGTCGCAGGGCGTGAGGGGCCACGACGATAGCACCTTCATCGTCCTGGCATCGAGCACCTGCATGGTGTTCTTGCTCTCATTGTTGACGAAGAGCTTGCCCTTGCCATCGCTCGCGGCGCCTTCGGGGGCGTTGTCCTCCAGCTCGGCCACGCCCAGGATTTCTCCACTCCCGGGATCGATGGCCGTCGCGGTCCCAATCGGACGGCTGTGATTCGTGAGGATGATCCGATTGGAGAAGTCATCGTACATGATTCCGTCGAGGCCGCCGCTGGGCACGCGGATCTTCTTGATCGGGAGCAACGTCTTTAGATCGAACATCGTGACGGTCGAATCGCCGCCATTGGTGGTGAAACCGTGATTTGACTTTGGCGCCAGGGCGATGCCGTGCGTACGTGGCGTGTCCGGAATATCGCCAAGCACCTTGCCCGTGCGACCGTCGATCACCATGACGTGGGTTCCGCGTGAGACGAAGACACGACCGGTGCCTGGTTCGGCGGTCAGATAGTCGGTGCCGCCCTCACCGCCGATGCTGTACCGGTCGACCTTGAAGGTTTGCGCGGAGGCGAGGTGTGGCCAGCTCAGGCCGACCGCAACGAGGACGGCCGGGATTGGAAGAGAGTATTTGGTCATCTGATTCTCGTAAGAAATGGTGGGGCGAAGTGACGTTCAATCTTCGCGCTTCTCCAGCCCTGGCGATAGCTCGAAAGTGTCCGCTCATTCACCAAAGCGGACACTGCGGGTCGTCTGCTCCCGACCGGTGGGTCGTGTCAGCGATTCGTACAGCTCCGGCCGCCGCGCGCGCAACCAGCGCCGCCCCGACGACGTCTCGAGCAGTGCGGCATCCAGATCGGCCACAACCATGGCGTCACCAGTCGCGCGCGTCTCGGCGATGATCTCACCGTAGGGATCGAGCACCATCGCGTTACCGGTCCGGATCTCGTCGTCGTCGTGACCGATGCCGTTGCTGAATATGAGAAACATTCCGTTGTCGTGTGCCCTGCTGGGCAACCAGCGCATCAGCCAGCCGCGTCCTTTAGGCCCGCAAATCTCCGCCTCACACGCCGCGGGATCCTCCTCGCGTCGTGCCCAGATTTGCGGGTCAATCGGCTTCATCCCGTGCGGACTCACGGAGTTGCATCCGCCCGTCTGGTGTGGCGACAGCAGAATTTCGGCGCCAAGCAGTGCTGTCACGCGCGCGTTTTCGATGATGTTGTTGTCCCAGCAAATCAGTACCCCAACTCGACAACCATGCGGTGTATCGAAGACCGTGTATTCGTCGCCGTCGGCGATAAACTCGCTGACGAACTCGTGCATTTTACGGTGGCGCGCCCAACGTCCGTCGGGCATCGCAACGACGTAAGCATTGTACAGGCGTCCATCCGCGCTACGCTCGACGAGTCCCGCGCCGATGGTCATTCGGTATTCGCGCGACAGTCGCAGCAATTCCTGCGTACACGCGCCATCGCGCACCGGCTCGGCTAGCGCTTCGATCGCCTCGCGTGCGAGCTTGCGCACGTGCCAGTAGCCCGTGAGACACATCTCGGGAAATGCGATAATCTCGGCGTCCGACCTGGCTGCTTCAGCGACGAAATGTTGAACGCGTCCAAGATTGTAGGTCTTGTCGCCGGGCTGGTGTTGAAACTGAACGGTGGCCACGCGGATATCACGCATTGTACAACTTGACCCCGATACCTTGCGGCATTCCAGTAGCGTCCTCGATCGCGAGGCGCACGCGCCGCACAGTCACGCGCTCAAAACGATCCAGCTTCGCGTAACCGATCGTCGATCCGCGTGAGAGCACCCGCCAGTCGCGGTCGACCGCGCCATAGAGCGCATATCGTGCGACACTCTGTCCGCGCGTGATGTCTTCCTCGAGGCGTGCGACTCCGATCGTCACCGGGCGGCCCAAATCCAGTTGCACCTCGGCCCTGCCAGGAACAGTCACCGAAGACGCGCGCCGCGCCTCTCGAGCGAGGTCGCTCTCGAACAGCGAAGTGAGTCGTTGCCGGAAGAGGGCGAGCCGCGCGACATCCGTAGTGTGAAGTAGACCATCCCGCGTCGGCGGAACGTTGAGCAACAGCTTTCCGTTCCGACCGACCGATGAGAAGTAGAGACTCTCGAGGTTGTCCACCGTGCGAACCCGGTCGTCCTCCGCGGGGTGATAGAACCATCCCGGCCGGATCGAGACGTCGACTTCCGCGGGTCGCCATACGGTCCCAGCAGGATCGCCATGCTGCAATGCATCGCTGACACCGGGGCCGTCCGCTCCAGGAAATGTCACGGCGTCCGGATTCACCGTCGACCAGTTCGGGTCGCCGGCTGTTCCTTTCTCGTTTCCGCACCAGCGCACGTCCGGCCCGGCGTCGGAGAACATCACGGCATCTGGCTGGAGCTGGCGCACGAGCCGGAAGAAACGGGGCCAATCATAGATCTGGCGTTTCCCATTTGGTCCCTCTCCATTGGCGCCGTCGAACCAAACTTCGGCGATCGGGCCGTAGCGAGTCAGCAGCTCCGAAAGCTGATCGCAGTAAAGATCATTGTACTTCGGTGAGTCGCCATACGCTGGATTGTTGCGATCCCACGGTGACAGATACAGTCCCGCTTTTAATCCCTCCGCATGACAAGCCTCCACGAATTCGCGGACGACGTCGCCCTGGCCCGACCGCCACGGACTCGCCGCGACCGAGTGACCGGTGGTGCGTGTGGGCCACAGACAGAAGCCGTCGTGATGCTTGGCCGTGAGAATTAGCGCTCGAGCGCCAGCATTTCGCGCGGCGCGTGCCCACTGACGGGAGTCCAGCGCCGAAGGCGAGAAGATTGAAGGGTCCTCGTGCCCGTCGCCCCATTCGCGATCGGTGAAGGTATTCACACCGAAGTGCAGGAAGAGAGCGAGCTCGTCACGCTGCCAGGCAAGCTGCGACGGCGACGGACGCGGGCGAGACGGCGTCGGACGC
>JBGQIT010000214.1:0-5584 GCA_041498575.1 Gemmatimonadaceae bacterium | reverse complement strand
CGCGTGGGCGAAGGCCACCCCAATTACCGAATTTCGGCAGCAGAATCCGCGTGAGGGCGATGCCGCGAGCCAGCGCACTGAGGTGCGAGTTCTCTATGACGAGCGTGCGATTTACATTGGCGGGCGCATGTACGACTCGCTGGGTGCCCGAGGGATCCGGGCTCCTCTGGCGAGGCGGGATCAGCTCCTCGATTCGAACGGCAACAATGGCTCGTTCAACTCACTGACAACCGATAAGCTCATCGTCATCTTCGACCCGTACCACAACCACATCGACCAGGCGTGGTTCGAGATCAACCCCGCGGGGGTTCGCGGCGATCAGTTCAACGGCGATCCGTCGTGGGATCCTATCTGGCAGGCAGCCACGCAGGTCGATTCGCTGGGATGGACGGCCGAGCTCCGGATTCCGTATTCGCAGCTTCGTTTCTCGCGCGACAGTCTGCAGCTGTGGGGAATGCAGATCTGGCGCTACACAGATCGGCTCAATGAGCAGGATATGTGGTCCTTCCGGCGAAAGAGTGAAGCGGGTGGTGCGATGTATTTCGGATCGCTCAACGGACTAGTCATCGGGCAACAGCCTCATCAGCTCGAGATTCTTCCATACGTCGAGTCCCGCGAACAGTACAAGTTCGCTCTGCCGGCGGACCCGTACCACAGCAGCAGCTACGGACGAGTGAGTGCCGGCGCCGACATGAAATATCTGTTGACTTCGAGCCTCGCTCTCGACGCGACGGTCAATCCGGATTTCGGACAGGTAGAGGTGGATCCCGCGACGATCAACCTTTCGGCGTACGAGACCTATTACTCGGAGAAGCGACCGTTTTTTGTGGCCGGGAGTAGTGCGTTCGACTTCGGCAACTTCAGCTGCAATTTCTGCAGCAATACCTCGAGCCTCGACATTTTCTACTCTCGACGCATCGGACGCCCGCCGCAGCTGAATCCGTATGTCAGCAACGTCGCTGACTTCGCCGATACGCCCGATAACACCACGATTCTCGGCGCCGCGAAGATTACCGGACGGACGAAGAGCGGGTTTACGATGGGGTTTCTCGATGCGTTGACGAATCGAGAAACCGCGCGGTACATACCGGCTGGTGGCGGGCCGGAACAGGCACAGCAGGTCGAGCCGCTTAGCAACTACTTCGTGGGGCGGATCAAGAAAGACCTGAATCAGGGCGCTACGACCATCGGCGGAGCCTTCACCTCGACGCTCAGGCAGTTCAGCGACACCGTGGTCGCGGACAGACTTCGCCGGCGCGCGGAGGCGGGCGGCATCGACTTCAACCATTCCTGGCATCAGCGCGAGTATGGCTGGATCGGCTCCCTGCTCGTTTCTGATGTCGGTGGAACCGCATCCGTCATCGATCAGACCGAGCAGTCCAGCGCGCACTACTTCCAACGGCCTGATCGCCGCGTAACCAGCGACGGACTTTTTAGTACCAAGTACGATCCCAACGCTACATCGCTTCAAGGTTACGGTTTCTACACCCGGGTTGCCAAGAACACCGGTAACTGGTTCTGGGAGACAGCGCAGAACTGGCGCAGCCCGGGGTTCGAGGTGAACGACCTTTCATTTCTCGATCGCGCCGACTACAAGTGGATGAATGCGAACGTTGGTCGCCAGTGGCAGACGCCCGGGCGCTGGTATCGGAATGCGGTGATCCTTGGCGGAGGGCAGCAGCAGTTCAACTACGACGGCGACAAGACTGATTTGCAGACGCAGATCTACTTCGGTAGCCAGCTTCTGAACTACTGGAATCTGCGCAGCTTCGTCATTCATCGCCCCACCATGCTCGATGACCGGTTGACGCGCGGTGGACCGGTCGTGATGCGAACGGGCTACAATTTCACGGAGGTCGAAGTCTCGACCGACGCGCGGCAACGCGCGGTGTTCGATTTCGCGGTGCAGGTCGCGAAGGGCATCGACTCGGACACGCACACGTTCATACTTCAGCCCGGTGTCGCTCTCAAGCCTGCGGCGAATGTGTTCGTGAGCCTCACGCCGAGCTTCATCGCCGATGAAACGCCGGCGCAGTACGTGACGACGGTCGCTGATGCGACCGCGACGTCGTTCTTCGGGAGTCGCTACGTGTTTGCTTTCATAAAGACGCGCACGCTATCTCTCGACACGAGGGTGAACTGGACGTTCAGCCCGAATCTCACGCTGCAGCTTTTCGCGCAGCCATTCATCGCGAGCGGAGCTTACTCGTCGTTCGGGGAGTTCGCGGCCCCGCGCACCTTCCAAAGGGTGATTTACGGACAGGACATAGGCACGATCACCCGTACGCCGGCGACCACTGTGAGCAGCGCGACGTACACGGTAGATCCGGATGGCGCGGGGCCGGCGCCCGCCTTTTCGTTCGGCGACCCTGACTTCACCTTCCGGTCTCTGATCGGCAATGCCGTGGTGCGGTGGGAATATCGTCCCGGTTCCACTGTGTTCTTCGTGTGGACACAGAGCCGCACCGGAAACGATCCCAACGGTAATTTCGATTTTGGCGCTCAGAGGAGCGCGATCTTCCGCGACCGGCCCACGAACGTGTTTCAGGTGAAGGTGAATTACTGGATCGGGCGGTGATCGAGGAAGAGTCGCCTGATTTCTGATCGTGGCCCCTTGTAGTCTCCTCATCCGATTTCGAAGTTTCGAGCACGGCGATCAGCTCCGGTCGCGGGTTCTGAAGGTCATTCCTTCCAATCGCCCATGCTCACCCTCATCGGGATCGTCATCGTCGTCATCGGATTCGTCCTCCGGATAAATCCGCTCCTTGTCGTAACTGTCGCGGGACTCGCAACCGGCATTGCCAGCGGTCTCGGTCCGCTCGCAGTGGTGGCAGCGTTTGGAAAGGCGTTTATTACCAGCCGGTACGTCGCGATCGTGTGGCTGGTGCTGCCCGTCATTGGCTTGCTCGAACACGCCGGTCTCAAGGAACGGGCGCGCGCCGTAGTCGCGGGACTGCGTGGCGCGACTACCTCGCGTATTCTGCTCGCGTACTTCGCTATCCGTCAGATCACAGCCGCGCTCGGCCTCACGTCCCTCGGCGGCCACGCACAGATGGTGCGACCGCTAATCGCGCCGATGGCAGAAGGAGCGGCGGAGAATCAGTACGGCGAGCTGCCCGAACCAACCCGCTACAGGATCCGAGCGCACGCCGCCGCCGTCGACAACATCGCCCTCTTTTTCGGCGAAGACATATTCATCGCGATCGGATCGATTCTGCTGATCAAAGGTTTTCTCGATCAGAACGGAATCCACGTCGAGCCGACGCAGCTGGCAATCTGGGCGATTCCAACCGCGATCTGCGCATTCGTGATCCATTGTACGCGCCTCCTGCTGCTCGACCATCGGCTGCGCGCTGAGCTCGGGCACAAGTCAGAGCAAGCGTGATCACTCTCGAGCACATCTACTGGCTAAGCGGTCTCATGATGGCGGGCGTCGCCATCGTCAACTGGCGCGATCGGAGCAACCCTCGACGATTCAATAACACGGCCTTCTGGGGCATCTACGCGGTCACCTTCCTGGCGGGCTCGCATCTGCCTGATCTCGCGAACGGTTTTCTCGTCATTGCGATGGTGCTCGTCGCCAGCGTCCGCGGTCTCGGACATGGCAAGCAGGAGAGCGCGACTCGCGAGGAGCGTGAAGCCAGTGCGCGACGCTGGGGAAACAAACTCTTCATTCCGGCGCTCGCCATTCCGTTCATCACCGTGCTCGGTACCGTGCTCTTCAAAAAGATCACGATTGCTGGCACGCCGGTTGTGGATCTCAAGCAAGTGACCGTGATCTCACTGGCGATTGCCACTCTCGTCGCGCTCGTGACGGGAATGGTGATGCTCAGGCCGCCGCTGCTCGCGCCGATCAGGGAGGCGCGCCGTTTGCTCGACGCGGTCGGCTGGGCAGCCGTGCTGCCTCAGATGCTCGCCGCACTCGGGGCGCTGTTCGCGATTGCTGGCGTCGGCAACGTCGTGTCCGGTCTGGCCCAGCGCTGGATTCCACTCGACAACCCGTTCGTCGTCGTAACTACATATGCCGTTGGCATGGCCGCCTTCACGATGATCATGGGGAACGCATTCGCCGCCTTTCCTGTAATGACCGCGGGGATCGGCCTCCCGCTCATCGTTCAGAAATTCGGCGGCGACCCGACGGTCATGGCCGCAATCGGCATGTTGTCGGGATTCTGCGGTACGCTGATGACTCCGATGGCCGCGAACTTCAATATCGTTCCAACCGCTTTGCTCGAGCTTCCGGATGAAAACGCGGTGATCAAAGTCCAGATCCCGACGGCGCTCTTGCTGCTGGGAGCGAACATCCTGCTGATGAACTTTCTCGTGTTCCGCCGCTGATGGCCGTATCCACATCCCTCACCCCGGCCCTCGCCAGCAAGTTCGCGAGGGTCGCGCTGGCACACGCGACGCGGGAATACCCGAACAAACTCGATCATGTGCTGAACAAGCGGGCCGATCTGAAATCCCCACGGGAGCTGCATCCAGTTTTTTTCGGAAGCTTCGACTGGCATTCGAGCGCGCATGGATACTGGCTCCTCGGTACTCTGTTGCGACTTTTTCCTGACATGCGCGAAGCCGGAAAAATCGAAAAGCTGTTCGACGCGCAGTTCACGGTTGCCAAAGTGAGAGCGGAAGTCAGATTCCTTGGGCAACCCTTGCGTGCGACTTTCGAGCGGCCATACGGGTGGGCATGGCTATTGATGCTTTCCGCCGAGCTGAATCGACATGCGAGCAAGAAGGGTAAGCGGTGGAGCGACGCGCTTGCGCCGCTCACCGACGCGTTCACCCAGCGCTTCCTCGATTTCCTGCCCAAGGCAACCTACCCGACGCGTGTAGGCACGCACTTCAATAGCTCCTTCGCTGTTACCCTGGCGCTGGAATACGCAGAGGTCACGACCAACGACGCTCTTCGGAAAGCCCTGATCGATAAAGCGCGCACCTGGTACTCGAGGGATTCGGACTGCCAGGCGTGGGAACCTGGCGGCGATGATTTCCTGTCTTCGGCGCTGATGGAGGCCGAGTGTATGCGCAGGGTATTGAAAACGGGCGAGTTCTCGAGCTGGCTCGACCGCTTCCTCCCCAGGCTCGCGGTGCGAGAGCCGGCGACGCTGTTCACCCCCGCCATCGTCAGCGACCGCAGCGACGGAAAGATCGCTCACCTCGACGGATTGAATCTGAGCCGCGCCTGGTGTTGGCGCTCCATCGCGGCGACGTGGCCCGCGAGCGATGCACGGCGAGGAATCGCGCTCGAGGCGGCGGAGCAACATCTCGCCGCCGGTCTGCCACACGTCTCGGGCGATTACATGGGAGAGCACTGGCTGGCGACATTTGCGTTGCTGGCTCTGCTCTAGCGTGAGACTTTCATGACCAAGCCACACGTAGGGACGCCGGCGACAGGGGAGGATGCTACGCGGCGCGCGGCACTCATTGCGCTTTTCCTGGCGATCGCGGCGATCGCGGCCGGTTACGCCGCCGCGTTCAGCCCGGCGGGGACACCAGTTTGGGCTGCCTGGCTTCTCGCTCTCGGAATTCCTGTTGCACTCGGCGCCATCATGATCCTTGGCGCCGCGCGCGGACGCCGAGG
>JBGQIT010000213.1:0-5588 GCA_041498575.1 Gemmatimonadaceae bacterium | reverse complement strand
CGCCGCCTCGCCGAACGGCTACCTGCGCAATCTGGGAGAACAAAGTGCCGGTCATCCGGGGCGGCAAAACCCGCGCGCCTTCGGCTACAGATCGGATGGTCCCGACGAAATCCTCAAACGTGGCATCCTTCAGGATGAACCCAGCGACGCCCACGTTCACGAACTCGGCGATTTCCTCGTGCACCGGGAGGAGGTCCATGACGATGACCCGAGAATCGGTCATCTCTTTCTGGACAGTCTCGGCGAGGCGAAGGGAGTTTTTGTCCCGGAGGCCAACATCAAGAAGCACGACGCGAGGATGCATTTCCTTCAGCATCGTTGTCTCGAGGCTGGTCGCGGCGAGCACCACCTTCACGTCGGGCAGGTCGTTGAGCATGTCCGTCATGCCCTCACGAACAAGTCGATTGTCCTCGATGATGGCGACGGTGATCATGCCAAGCTCTGCCGAAAGAGTTTGCACCTCTGGCTCCGGAAGCGCTGACGGTCCCCGCGACACAAACAAATGATAATTTGGAATGGCGGCCAATCTGTCGCCAGCACCTAAAACGCGCCAGTCGGGGGAACCACTCTGGCAGAGCGCTCGCAGATAGGCGATTCGGATATGGGACTTACCGCTTACCTGGCCAGCGTTCGGGCTCCCCTGCGGCGGTCGTCAGGCGCCCGGTTTCGGGAAGCCGAGATGCGATGCCGCAGAGCTTTCAAGAACAACACCCATGTTGTCCACGACCATCCAGTCCTGATCGAGCTCGACCGCACCGTGGCGCTTATAGAAAGGCGTGCCTCGGCATCGCCGACGTCGACACAGACCGATGCTCAACGCTTCGAGAATTTGAGATGCGTCACGTTCGGGGCAGCGACTGTCCGTACGAGTTCGAGCCCGTGCAAGTCGTCGCCGACGCCGGCAAAAAGCCGCTCTCCGCTGCCGAGGAGTGTCGGCACGAGGCTGATCTCCATCTCGTCGACGAGGTTGGCCGCGAGGTACTGCTGTGCGGCATTCGCTCCGCCCGCGAGCGATACATCCTTACCTCGAGCCGCTCGGCGCGCCTGTTCGAGCGCCGCCTCAATGCCGTTCGTGACAAACGTGAATGTCGTTCCCCCTTCGAGTTCGAGCGGTTCGCGCTTGTAACGCGTGAGTACGAACACCGGGTGATGGAAAGGTGGGTTGTCTCCCCACCAACCGTTCCACTGCTTTTTGGCATCCCATGGGCCGGGGTGCCCGCCGAACATGTTGCGCCCCATCACGGTGGCGCCAATGTTGGCCAGCGACTCCTCGATGACCGCGGTACTTTCGTTGACCTCGCCACCGTCGAGCTCGTGTTCCTCGCGGAATGCCGCGAGCGCGAAGGCCCACTCGTGCAGCCGCATGCCACCGATCCCGAGCGGGTTTTCCACGCTCTGGCTGGGACCGGCAACGAATCCGTCGAGCGACATTGAGATTTTGAAGCGCAGTTTGGACACGTTCTAGCTCCGACCAAAATATGGTTGTGCGCTCGACTTGCTAATCATGTCACTGCCGCACGTAAACGCGCACGTAGTCGACGAGCATCGTCGCCGGAAAGATCGCATCAGACCTCGGATCGCCGTCGAAATTCCCACCGACGGCCAGATTGAGGATCAGGAAGAACGGTTGGTCGAGTACCGATTTGCCAAACTGCTCGATTGCATCGCGCGTGATACCGTAGTGGGCGGTATCGTCGACGAAGAATCGGACGTGTAGCGAATCCCATTCGACTGCGAAAGTGTGGAAGTCGTTCGCCAGGACACCACTCGCGAGATCGTGCGAGTGAGCGAACGGAGTCGCCCCGGAGTAACCCGGACCGTGCACCGCCGAGCTGGTCGTAATCGGTTGGCTCCCCTTGTTCTCCATGATGTCGAGCTCTCCGCACGCCGGCCAAGCTGTGGTGGGGAAGTCATGTCCCAGCATCCAAAATGCGGGCCACAGTCCCTGTCCTGCGGGCAGCTTGATGCGTGCTTCCACGCGTCCGGGCTGGGCCAACACTTTTCCTCGGGTCGTGATCTTGGCGGACGTGTACAGACACGGACCGTAGTAACAGGTAAGGCCCGTCGCGGCACGCCGCGCAACGATCATCAATTGTCCCTGTCCATTGAGCGAGACGTTCTCGGATGCACTGCTATAGTATTCCCTCTCGTTGTTGCCCCAGCCGCAGATCCCCTGCTGGCAACCGTCCGTCGTTTCGTAGCTCCATTTAGTGTTGTCGATGGATGCGCCCGCCGGTCCATCGAATTCGTCGCTCCAGACCTGGACCCAGGTGGTTTTCGAAGGAGTCGGGACAACAGCTGACGTACCATTCGAGCACGCGAGCGAAGCGCCAAGTGCGAGCACGCACATAGCGCTGAGAATCTGACCCACTGACTCAACGCCGTGGTGCGGCAATCTCGATCCGGATCGTATGGTCGTCACTTACCACGTTCAAATCGCTAAGACGCTCTACTACCGCATCCGCTCCCGTCAATCGCTCTGGTGGAAACGTTGATGCGATTGCAACGACGCGCATGCCAGCCGCGCGCGCGGCCGCAATGCCGGAAGGAGCGTCTTCTATCACAATGCAATCGGCAGGAGCGTTACCCAGCTGTGCTGCCGCGGCGAGATACCCCTCAGGATCGGGCTTCCCACGCGCGATCTCATCGGCGCAGATCATCACCGAGGGTACGGGCAAGTGTGTATGTCGGAGTCTGAATTCCGCCACAGCGCGAATGCCGGAAGTCACGACTGCCCATCTCCGCACCGGCAGTCGTTCAACCATGTCACGTGCCGTCTCGATCTCATAGATGCCATCGGTTTTCATCGCCTCACCGGCCTCCAGCGCCGCGACCTCAGCTTCGGCATTGAGCCCCGGCGCAACCAGCCGAACCGTTTCGATCGTGCGTCGTCCGTGCGCGATTGCAATCACGTGCTCCGGATCCAGCCGATGTCGGCTTGCCCAATTGCGCCAAGTCCGTTCTACGCACTCAGCGGAATCCACAAGTACTCCGTCGAGGTCGAATAGGATCGCCTGGCAGCGAAACGATAGCACGCCTGTGGTGTTTGAGATCTGGGATGTCCGTTCAACGTCCTGGTTGGGCGCAAGCGCGTTGCAAACCGACACGAAAAAAAGCTCGCATCGCGGTTTCCAACTCCATACGTTAGCAGTCCAAATAATACGACCCAAAGAATTCCTTGCAGGAGCGGACTAGTCCTCTCCTGTAGTTAGTCGTGAACTGGCGCCGAGGCGCCGCTGGTCGAGAGGAGTCGAGTGTGGGCCTGAGTAAGTATCTGAAGAACGGACTTATTGGGGCTTTCGCCCTGACCCTGGCGGGAGGCCGCTTGATTCCCGGAGCGGACTCGCACGACCCGGTTCTCTTTGGGGCAGCAACACTGATGGCTGGAAATCGCTTAGCTGTCTCAGCCGACGAGAACACAAATGGCGGTCTACTCGCGAAGAGCACCGCAGCAGTTCGCGCCTTCGCGACGGCTGTACGCCCCCTCAGTCATCCAAAGGCGCTCGAGTCTGCCTTCCGTAGCTACTTCGCCTACACGGCGGCGCATCCCGACGATGTCAGAAAGCCGTTGTTGTACTTTGTCGATTACGGCCTGCCGAGCACAGAGCCGCGCGGCTACATCTTCGACATGCGGGCGCTGACGATTCTCGAAGGTCCATTCGCGGTCGCCCATGGCCGCGGGTCGTCGCGGACTCAATACGGTATCCCGACCCGCTTCTCGAATGCGTCAGGCAGTGCAGCAACCTCGCTTGGCCTCTACCTCGCCGAGAACACCTACGACTTCCATGGCCACACAGGCGGCCGGTCGTACAGCTCCATCGGGCTCCGCTTGAAAGGCGTGTCCCCGAATTTCAACGACAACGCGCTCGCAAGGGGCGTCGTCGCTCACGGTGCGCCATACGTGACGGGGAACAGGGCCGGACGGAGTGAGGGTTGTCCCGCGATGGAACAGGAGCGTGCTCGGCGGGTGCTTCCGGAGCTCGCAGATGGCGGCATGGTGTTTCTCTTCGCACCGGATCAGAAGTGGATGGCGGACGACCCGTGGGTCGCAGCAAGCGCCGAGTAGATCAGCGAGGAAACCGCTCGAAGATTTACAGCACCTTTGTCATGCAGACGCTGGTCCCGGACGACGCTGCATACTCACCGTACGGTGAGATCTCACTGAATCCTGCACGCCGGTAGAGCGCGAGCGCTTCCGTTTGTCGGGTCCCGGTCTCGAGCACGAGCCGAGCGAGACCAAGCGCGCGCGCCTCGGCTTCGAGCCGCGTGAGCAATGCCCGCCCGACGCCCTGTCCTCTCACCTCCGGCGCGACGTACATGCGCTTTAGTTCTCCGACTCGCGGGCCAAGCTCGCGCTTGAGACCAGTTTCGCGAAGGTGACGCAGCGCGCCGCACCCAACTGGTCGACCTGACCATCGGGCCACGAGGAAAACGCCGGCGCCGGGAGCGACTTCACCCGGGCCCAGGCTGAAGTGGGTCGCACCAGGCTCAGGATAGAGAGCCGAGAGCTCCGCATTCAAGGCTGCCACGAGTGCTACTGCGACGGGACTTGTTAGTAACTCAGGTGCGATCGCGACCGCATCCGGCTCAACATGTTCGGCCACAGCGTCCATATCGTCCTCTAAGGCTCGTACGTCCGCGCAACGCCTAAATCAGTATCCTGCGGGATCGTCAGATTTAAAAGCGCCACTGCCGATAGACAATGCTCACGTCCCCCGTCTGACTCGGCACGACGTATGGCGGACGCGGGGGAATCGTCACGCCGGGAACTGTCGGGATGCCGGATCGTCGCGCCGCAAGGTCGAAGTCTATATGGCTGCCGGCGGGAATCGAGAGCGAGACGATCGCGCCGGTATCCGGAACGGCCCAGTATTCCATTACCCAGTCCCGCACGCGGTAGCGGTATCGCGTCGTGTCGACGACGCGTCCGTCGATCGACGACGCGAGCACTTTGGCACCGCGCGCGCGCATCACCAGCCCGGTCGTTCCCGTGGGCGCGCTGACACGAAGCACGACGCCCCGGGCTCCGTTGATCAGGGTGTCGCGAACCAGCACGGCGCTTGGAGCGCCGAGCGGCACGCGTTGGACCTTTCGACCGGTGAAGCGGCCGGCTTCGGACAGACGCGCCGTCCATGTGGGAGTGGGTCCGGTCGTTCCTGATCCGATCACGCCACGTGTCCACGCATCTTTTGAGCTGTTGAGTGTACCGAGCCATGCGTCGCTCGAGTCGGCGTTCTCGGCGTACACCAGGGCGCTGCGCAAGGGATGGTCGGCGCTCGGATGCATCGTGAGAGCGGCAATCACGAGACACACGACACCCGTGCCGGCGAGCCATGGCGCGCCCGACCAGCGCGCGTCGCCCACGACCCGCTCGAGCAGCGGCGCGAGCAGTAGTGTAACCAACGACGCCACCACACAGAGCGCGATCGCGCCCGTACCGGCGACGCCGAGCATCACCACCGAAACACCGTAAATGAAGCCGACGAGAAGGAGCAGCGTCACGATGGCGGCCGCCCACTCGCCAACCGCGCGGCCGCGTGGGAGGAGCGCCGCGCCCGCGGCGAACAGGAGCGGCCAGGTGAAGAGGT
>JBGQIT010000212.1:0-5603 GCA_041498575.1 Gemmatimonadaceae bacterium | reverse complement strand
CGAGATATGAGGCCCAATCAGGGGTTGGTGCCGCGGGGCCGACGCAAGTCAGCAGCGACTGCCCGTTGGTGAGGCCATTGGCGTTGAGCGCCGACGCGAGCAGCTGCGCCGGAGCGGTGCCACGGAACTCGCCGAAGCCCCCTCGCAGCGTGAGGGGCGGCGGACCAAACTGCGATTCGCCGACGAAGATCGTGAATCCCGCGCGCGGGCTGACGTGGAACTCCGACGGAAAATTGTCCGTGCGGCGGCCGAACGTCGAATCCACTTCGGGATTGTATGCGGGCTTGTCGGGATAGTGTGATCCTTCCGCGCGCAGCCCGTAAGTGAGCTGCACCTTTGGACTCACCCGCCACGAATCGCCGAGGTAAGTGGCGAGGTTGTCGGTGGCGGACTGCTGGTCGCGCGCGAAGAGCGTGCGCGTGAACTGCGTGGGCTGCCCGGCCGCGAAATCCGCAAGGGAATTGAACGAGAATGTGCCGAACCGGTTAGGGACGAATCCGACTGAGCTCCTTTGTTCATTGACGAGTCCGCCGAGCTTGAAGCGGTGCCCGCCCGCGGTTGTCAGGCGGGAGATCTCGTCGCTCACTTCGAGCAGGCTCGATTTCGTCTCCTGCGGCAGCGATGGATTCCCACCGAACTGAAGCGTGGAGATGGCGCTCGTCCCATCGTCGAGGACTGACGCCACTACCACCCGTCCATCGGGAGCCGACAGATATCCGGAGGTATTCCGATTGTCGACCGATTTGTAGCCGCGGAGCTCGTTGATGAACATCCCGACGTGAGATGTGAGCGTCATCATGCCTCCGCCGCCCGAACCCTTGAGATCACCGCCAGTATGCGGCAGCGCCAGCGCGTTGAGGCGCGACCCGAGCTGAGTATTGCCGCGCCAGTCCCCGCGCAGCATCAGGGAGTGGTCTTCCGCGAGGTTGTAGTCGACGCGCACGAGCGCCGATGTATTGTCGTTGAGACGCTCGTCGGGTGCGAGCGGCGACGTGAGCGGGAGCCCGAAACCCTGAACGAGATTCAGAAACCGGCTCACCGAGTCTTGATTCGTGCCAAGCCGCTGGAGCGTGAGCGGATCTGCCGCCAGCAGATCCAGGAGCGGATCGGTACGACGCGAGAATGTAAGTGCCCCGAAGGTGAAGAGCTTGTCCTTCACGATCGGTCCGCCGGCGCCGAAGCTGACCTGGTTCTGCGTGTACTTCTGGCCGAACGCGGGACTTGTGTCGTCCACGAATTCGAGGCTCGGATCGCGCAGCGAATAGCTGAACGCGCCCTGGACATTGTTGGTGCCTCCCTTGGTCGTCGACGCGACCTGACCGCCCGTGAACTGCCCGCGCGCGACATCGTAGGTGTTCGTTACCACGCGCGTGTTGCGAATCGCTTCCGAGGGAACGCTCCCGGCGCCAAAGGTGAGTCCATCGAGTGTGATGCTGTTCTGATTCGATGGCTGGCCGGCGACGTTGAAGGACGCCTTGGTGGTATCCGTGCCAAGCACCTGAATCACTCCGGGTGCGAGCGCCGCAAGCGCGGTCAAATCGCCCGCGTCGATGGGCAGGCGATTGATGAGGTTGGGGGTGAGATTACGCTCTGTGCTGCCGGGCTCGGGCCGCTGATTTGGATCGCCGCCCCGCCTCCCGCCGCGGACCTGCACGGTCGCGAGCTGGGTGGCGTTGCGTCCCATGCTGATGTCCGTGATGAGCCGGTCCTCGTCGCCCTGCCGCTGGATATCGCGCGTGACCGGCGCCATTCCGATCGCGCGCACCGTGAGGCGGTAGGTTCCACCGCCGTCCGGAAACACGATCGTGTAGCGGCCATCGGGCCCGGTTGTTTTCGTGCGCGTGATACCAGTTTCTGCTGATGTGGCTTCGACGCGCGCCCCGGCGACGGCCTGACTGTCGAGTCCCGAGACTCGACCCATCAATATGTCCGTCGTCGATCCGACCTGGGCGAATCCACGCGCAGGATTTGCCAGCGCGAACAGCGTAATTAATAAGTAGCGCGACTTCACTATCACTCAGTCAATCTCCAACTGACAGATTCGAGGCGCAGGCGGTGCCGCCTTGATTCTTACGCGTCCCCACAGATGAATGCTGCGCGTCAGTGATTTCGGCCGACACTAAACGCTGTCGCACTCCCTGTCGGGCGAGCATTAGGATGCGTGATGCTCGCTGCTGTTCGGTCGGCTGCGCTCGTCGGCATTGACGCGTACGACGTCATCGTCGAGGTCGATGCCGCGCAGGGGTTGCCGCAGTGGACGATTGTCGGGCTGGCGGCGAGTGCGGTCAAGGAGAGCCGCGAGCGGGTCGGCGCCGCGCTTGTGAATTCGGGGTTCAAGGTTCCACCGAGGCGCATCACCGTGAACCTCGCGCCTGCGGACATTCGCAAAGAAGGCACTGCATTCGATCTCCCGATCGCAATCGGGATTCTCATTGCAACCGGCCAACTCGAGTCCGCCTGCGTCGCGAAGCGAATGTTCGTCGGCGAGCTCGGCCTCGACGGCGGATTGCGGACTATGCGCGGTGCGCTCTCGATCGCACGCCACGCGCTGCGCGCCGGTGTGTCGACGCTCGTTCTTCCCGCGCCCAACGTCGCCGAAGCTGCTCGAGTCAGCGCGCTCGAACTCTCGGCGCCGGGCACGCTGGCAGAACTCGCGCGCGAGCTGAGAAACGGAACCCTGACGCGCGCAGGCGAAGTATCTGCCCCGTCGCCACGCAACGGCGATGGAACTGATTTCGCCGACGTCGTTGGGCAGCAGGGAGCCAAGCGCGCGCTCGAAGTTGCAGCCGCCGGCGGACACAACGTGCTGCTGGTCGGGCCGCCAGGCGCCGGCAAAACAATGCTGGCGCGACGAATGCCGACGATCCTTCCGGCGCTGAGCGAAGATGAAGCGTTGGAAGTAATCGCGATTCACTCTGTCGCGGGCGTGCTTGGACGCAGTAGTGTGAGCGAAGGGATGCGGCCGTTTCGTGCGCCGCATCACTCCATCTCGAGCGCTGGACTCATCGGCGGAGGCTCTCTCCCGCGGCCGGGCGAAGTGAGTCTAGCTCATCATGGGGTACTCTTTCTGGACGAGATGCTCGAGTTCCCGAGGCATGTCCTGGATGGATTGCGACAACCGATGGAGGACGCCAAGGTCGTGATCGCGCGCGCGTCACAAGCTGTGACCTATCCAGCGCGTTTTACGCTGATAGGCGCATCGAATCCCTGTCCGTGCGGCAGGGCGGCGGATCCCAACGGAGCGTGCAACTGTAGCGCGACGGACATTGACCGCTACAACGCGCGCATCTCCGGTCCGTTGGCAGACAGAATAGATATGCACGTCACCGTGGGCGCCGTCGCGCTCCGCGACCTGAGCGGTGCGACCAATGGCGATTCCTCAGCGTCAATTCGCTTGCGGGTCGAGCGCGCTCGTGCGACACAGAGAAGAAGATTCGCGAGAAAGCCGGGCATTTCGTGCAACGCATACGCGGTCGGCCGCTGGCTCGATGCACATACTCAGGTGCACGCCGAAGCAAGGACGCTCCTGCAAACAGCGGCCGAGCGTCTCGGCCTCTCCGCGCGCGGCTATCATCGCGTCCTGAAAGTCGCGCGCACTATCGCCGACCTGGAAGGCGTCACCCAGGTCGCGCCTTCTCACATAGCGGAAGCTCTCCGCTATCGCCCGCTGTCCCGGTCGTGGCCCATCGTGCCCGCTCCCGCGACCACAGTCGCGCCATAGAGCTCGCAGTTACGTGGGGCGAGAGTCAAGGACCGATGCCGGCGCCGCAGACTCACCGCCGTAGCTTTTCGATCTCCAAAGCGCCCGCGCAGTTAACAAACTCGAAGGGAGAGGCAGGGTGTCCTCGTAGGCGGCGTCTCGCGTAGCAAGAGACTCGCGCGCGCAGTTGTAGTTTGCGCGCGAGGCTCGCAGCGTGTAAGCGAGCTAGCCGCCGGAGAGGATACCCTGCCTCGACCCAAACCGAGATGCATAGAGCACAAGGCCTCTACGCAAATCGAGCAATCTAGGAAAGGAAAGAAGAGGGAGATGCAGAAAGGCGGAGCGTCCTTGCGGACGCTCCGCCTTTTAGTCTCCAAACCGGACCCCCTTTCGGAGGCCCGGCTGGAGAAGGTGCTTATTCCTGCGGTGGTACTACGATCTTGTCGCTGCCGATCGTCACGATACGGAAGTCATCGCGACGGTTCTGCTGCCAGCAGGCTTCGTTGTGCTCGGTGCAAACCGGGCGCTCCTCGCCATAGCTCACGAGGTCGAAGCGATCTGCCGCAATGCCGTGGTCAACGAGGTACCGCTTGGCCGAAGCCGCACGGCGCTGGCCGAGGGCCAGGTTGTACTCGTCGGAGCCACGCTCGTCAGCGTTACCCTCGATACGAATTCTCATTCCCGGGTTAGCCTGCAGATAGGGAATCTTCACATCGAGTGTTGCAGCTGCATCCGGTCTGATCGTCGACTTGTCGAAGTCGAAGTAGATCGGGCCAGTGATCTTGGTCGTATCGACCGTTGGTGCCACTGGAGGTACGCAAGCCGGATCCGTCGCCGTGAGGTTCGAGTTGTACTGGCACATTGCCGGCGGCGGCGGTGGTGGGGGCGGCGGCGGCGGAGCAACGCAGTTCGGGCTCGAAGCAGGAATGCTCTCGAGTCCGGCGTACGTGCACATGACCTCCGGCCGAGCACCACCAAACAGCAAGCTCAAACCGCCACGAACGTGGAAGTTGAGGTTCGCGCTTGGGTTGTGATTCGGCATGTAGTCAACCACACCGTCAACACGAAGCGCGGTGCGATTGGCGACGCCGAGGCGAATGCCGGCAAGGCCACTCGCGCCATAGTTGTAGGTGTAGTGATCTTCGAGCGGACCACCCTTGAACTTGTAGCTGGTGCGAGTTCCACCGGCGCCAATGATGAACTGGCTCTGGCGGCCCCCGATGAAGTTGCCGATCGGGAAGTTGTAGTTCAGGCGCGCGGCGAACGCATGCGCGTTTACGTCCGTCGGCCGACTGGCAGAGCAGCAAACGGCGCGGTTGGTCTGCGGCGAATAGTAGCCATCACCTTCCAACTCCCAGCGCGGATCGCTGAGGAAGACGCCTAGGCGTCCGCCATAGCCGATTCCGTTCTTGGGAATGGCGCCAGCCTGGCCGGCGTTGTCGTCGAAGTGGGTCCACTGAACGAAGCCGCCCGCTTCAACGGTTCCCGGAAGAGGCGCGACGAGCTCATCCCACCACACGTAAGGCGCCCACATGACTGGATTGCCAGTTGCGCCACCGCCGAAAAGATTGTTGATATCCGGCGAAAGCTGCAGACCAGCCTGCGCGCCGAAATCGAACTTTCCGCCGTTGGAGGGCAGGTAGTTCACAAGTCCATCGACGCGGAGCGCGACGCCGCTGAAGCCGAGATTGAATCCGACCAGTCCGTTGGCACCGAACTGATAAATGCCGGGCGAAAAATCACTCGGTCCGCGGAAATTCTCGAGAACTCCGCCAGCCCCGACGTGGATCGACGGAAGATTTCCGAGCGGGAAGCTGTAGACTAGGCGCGCAGCTAAGGCACTGGCCTTTACATCACCACCAGTAGCGCCTGAGTTCATGAAAGCCGTGCCGGCCTTCGCCTG
>JBGQIT010000211.1:0-5605 GCA_041498575.1 Gemmatimonadaceae bacterium | reverse complement strand
GATCCGAAAGATGTTCGAGCGTGGTGAGGTCGCAGTTTTGATCCTTATCGATTATCCAGGCTTCAACATGAAGGTGGCCGCGGCGGCGAAGCGAGCCGGCGTACCGGTGCTGTACTACGTCACACCCCAGGTCTGGGCATGGGGGGCGGGGCGGATCCCGAAGCTTGCTCGACTCGTAACGAAAGCCGCCGTCATCCTTCCGTTCGAGGAGCCGCTACTCCGAGGCTTCGGCATCGACGCGACGTTCGTCGGCCATCCATTGCTGGATCGCGCCGTCAACATGCCGACCAAGGTGGAGGCCCGCGAAGCACTCACCTTAGCACTCAATACTCCAGTGCTCGCCCTCTTCCCGGGCAGTCGCCAGCAGGAGATCGATCGCCACATCGATGATTTCGTAGCGACGGCCGAAGAACTTCAGCGGAGAATTCCAGGGTTGCAGGTGCTGGTCAGTGTCGCGCCGACGGTAGCTCTCGACAACGAGCGTTGCCCGTTCCGCCTCGTGCACTCGGCATCGCTGAGCGTTCTGCGGGCGGCCGATATCGCTCTTTGCAAGAGCGGAACAACCACTCTCGAAGCCGCGATAGCCGACTGTCCGCTGATCGTGGCCTATCGGACGGGCCGGATCAATTATGCGGTAGCGAGGAGACTCGTGAAGGTGCCGAACATCGGTCTCGTCAACGTCGTCGCCGGGAGGGAAGTCGCCCGAGAATTCATACAGGACGAAATCGAGCCGTCTGCGATGGCGGACGCACTGTCCGAGGTGTTAAAGGATGGTCCTGGACGCCAGGAAGTTCTCAGCGGACTGGCCGAGGTTCGCTCAAAACTCGGCTCGCCCGGGGCAGCGGACCGTGTCGCACGAATGGCCAGCGGGCTCGCGGGCCCCCGAGGATGACCGGAGAGAGCGAATCCTTCCCTTGGCGCTCACGCGCGGCGCTGCTCCTGGGCAGAGGAGTTCTTCAGGCGTTGGCCCGGACGTGGCGATTCCGCGTCGTGAACGCTCAAGCAATCGATGATCTACGCGCGGCGAAGCGGAATTTCATCTTCTCTCTCTGGCACGGACAACTGCTGCCCCTCCTCTGGCACCATCGCGATGAGGGCGTCGTCCTGCTGATCAGCGAGCACCGGGACGGTGAGCTCGTCGCGCGCGCGGCGGAGTCGTTGGGCTACGCGCTCGTCCGGGGGTCGACGACACGCGGAGCCGATCGCGCCCTGATTTCAATTATTCGAGAGCTTCAAGCGGGACGCGAGGTGGCGATTACTCCGGACGGGCCCAAGGGACCCGCCGGGAAATACGCTCCCGGAGCCTTGATCGCGGCGCAGAGATCGGACTCAGTAATTCTTCCGGTTGTTGCGGTGGCGAACCGGGCCTGGCGTTTGAAAAGCTGGGATCGTTTCATGATACCGAAGCCATTCGCGCGAATCACGATCGCTTATGGAGATCCAACGAAGGTGCTGGCTGCTACCCCTCGCGCGGCTGCGGAAGAAGGTCCGCGTTTCGAGGCTCTCATGAGTGATACCATCGGGAAGGCTGGTGGCTGATCGGCGCGGAATGGTCGTGGCAGTATGGACCGGACGCGGAAAGCTCGCGCGCGCAATACGCGCGTCGCTCACGCCAGCCGAGGCTCTATATGGTGCCGTGATCGCTACGAGAGGGAAGCTGTACGATTGGGGAATCTTTCGAGCAACTGAATTCTCGGTGCCGGTGCTGAGCGTCGGAAATCTGTCGGTAGGTGGCACCGGCAAGACTCCCGTTGCTGCGTGGTTCGCCCACAGGTTTTCCGAGAAGGGCGCGACTCCAGCGATCGTGTTGCGCGGTTACGGTGGGGACGAGATCATCGTGCACGAGCGATTGAACGAGGGAATCCCCGTCATCGCCGTTGCCGATCGAGTGCGCGGGATTCGTCAGGCAATTGCCGCTGGTGTGGATGTAGTAGTCCTGGACGACGCCTTTCAACACCGTCGCGCCGGGCGGGATGCCGATGTTCTGCTGGTGAACGCCGACGCGTGGATGGGGAAGCCACGACTGCTTCCAGCCGGCCCGTGGCGCGAGCCACTTCGATCCGCGCGCCGAGCGACGCTCGTGATCATCACACGAAAGACAGCAGACAGATCCACGGTAGCGGATGTAAAGCGCGCGCTCGCCAACGCTGCTCCGCGCGTGCCGGTCGTGATCGCGCACCTCGCACCGGGCGATCTGAGGAGCACTGCAACCGGTCAGACTCTTCCACTCCACGCGTTGCGTGGAGCAGACCTCACCGCGATCGCCGCGATCGCGCAACCAGACTCGTTTTTCAAGCAGCTCACCGAGCTGGGCGCGGTCGTTCGACCTTTCAGCTTCCCCGACCATCACGCATTCACGCGGGCCGAGGCACACGATCTGGCGGCCGAGGCAGGCAGCTCGGATTTCGTCGTTTGCACTCTCAAAGACGCCGTGAAACTGGAGTCGTTATGGCCTGCCGAAGCGGGGTCATTATGGTATGTTTCACAGCGTTTGCGAATCGAGGACGGACAGGAGCACATCGACCGTCTGCTCGAGAATTTGCTGTCTCCCGCAATCTGAAACGGACCTCCCGACACAGGATCGACACTCGAACTCATGGCAACTGACATTCGAATTCCTGCCCATAAACTTGTTCGACCCGACAAAGACCGATTTCTCGACGAGGAGAATCCATTCGAGGCGATGATGTCGCGGTTCGACAAAGCCGCCGAGCTTCTCGATCTCGAGCCTGGCTTGTACAAGGTGCTTCGCCAGGCTGAGAAGCAGGTGATCGTCTCGATCCCCGTCATGCTGGATAACGGCCAGGTCGAGGTGTATGAGGGATATCGGGTCCAATACAACACCTCGCGCGGCCCGGCGAAGGGCGGCATCCGGTTTGACATGCAGGTCACGCTGGAGGAGGTGAAAGCTCTGGCCGCATGGATGACGTGGAAGTGCGCCGTCGTGAACATTCCCTTCGGCGGCGCCAAGGGCGGCGTTAGATGCGACCCGGAGGCGATGAGCGCGGCCGAGCTCGAAAAGCTGACGCGTCGCTACACGTCAGGAATCATCAACATGCTGGGACCCGACACCGACGTGCCGGCACCCGACGTCAACACGAACGAGCGCGTTATGGCCTGGGTGATGGACACTTACTCGATGCACGTCGGCCACACGGTTACAGCGGTCGTGACCGGAAAGCCGGTGGAGCTGGGCGGATCGCTCGGACGACGCGAAGCGACGGGCCGCGGCTGCATGATCGTGACCAAGGAAGCGCTCAAGCATCTGGGAATGCCGGTGAAGGGGACAACCGTCGCCGTGCATGGATTCGGAAACGTCGGCTCCGTGGCGGCCGAGCTCCTGGCCCGCGAAGGCTGCAAGATCGTCGCGATTGGCGACCGGTCGGTCTCCGTCTACAACGCCGCCGGCATCGACATCGATGACGCGATCGCATACGCGAAGAAGCACCGCTCTCTGGAAGGCTACAGCAAGACAGAGGTGATCTCGGGAGCGGATCTGCTCACGCTCGACGTCGATGTGCTGCTTCCCGCCGCGCTCGAAAACGTCATCACCACGAAGAACGCGAAGGACATCAAAGCCCGGATCATCTGCGAGGGCGCGAATGGACCCACTACCGCGGCGGCGGACTCCATACTCGACGAGAACGGCATCTTCGTCATCCCCGACATTCTTGCCAACGCCGGCGGGGTCACGGTCTCTTATTTCGAATGGGTGCAGGATCGCGGCGGATATTTCTGGCCGGAGGATCTCGTGAACGAGCGACTCGAGACGATTATGCGCCGCAGCTTCAAGGATGTGCTCGATCTCTCGCGCCAGCGTCGCGTGAACA
Source organism: Gemmatimonadaceae bacterium (assembly GCA_041498575.1). GTDB lineage: Bacteria > Gemmatimonadota > Gemmatimonadetes > Gemmatimonadales > Gemmatimonadaceae > UBA4720. Next base: position 1,775 of record JBGQIT010000211.1, on the reverse strand, counting down.
TGCGCACCGCCGCCTACATGGTCTCGATCGACAGAGTGGCCAGCGTCCACAAACTCCGCGGCATCTACGCGTAGATGCGACTTGTCGTCGCCGTCGTGGGCAAGACGCGGAGCGCGGCGCTAGGCGAAGCGATCCGGGACTACGAGACACGAGCGGCGCGGTACTGGCCGCTCGACGTGCATGAGGTCCGCGAAGAGCGCGCGACCGGGATTCCAGTCGACAAGGTGAAAGAGCGCGAAGGAATTCGTCTTTCGGAGAGGGTACCCGAGCGAGCGCAGACAGTCGCCTGTGACATTGGAGGCAAATCACTCAACTCGGCGGAGTTCGCCGAGTTTCTCCAGACGGCGCGCGAACAGGACCGCGATCTGGCTTTTCTGATCGGTGGAGCGTTCGGCCTCGCGTCCAGCGTCACGACCAGGTCGACGATGAGGCTTTCCCTCGCTCCGTGGACACTCCCCCATGAGATCGCACGTCTGGTCCTGGTGGAACAGATCTACCGGGCGGGGACCATCGTGCGTGGTGAGCCGTACCACAAGTGACAGTCGTTGGGGGCGATGCTGCGAGAATGCACGGGTCGGGCTCGCAAGAGGCCGATTGGTTCGAGCAGTGGTTCGGCGAGGACTACCTTCACATCTACCAGCATCGCGACGAGCAAGAGGCTGAACACGCGATCGAGCTGATCGCTTCGAATCTGGCCGGTCACGAGATCAATTCCGTCCTGGATCTCGGCTGCGGCGCGGGGCGTCACACAAAGGCCTTGTTCGAGCGGTGGTGGACGGTCGGGCTGGATCTCTCGATGGCCCTCCTCAAGGTCGCCAGAAGGGAATCACCAGACGCGCCATACGTGCGGGCCGACATGCGGGAGCTTCCGTTCGCCGATGAGAGCTTCGATCTGGTCGTCAATCTCTTCACGAGCTTCGGCTATTTCGAGGAGGACAGCGAGCATGCCCGCGTTCTGGCCTGTGTATGCGCCGCCACTCGACACGGCGGAACATTCGTCATCGACTTTCTCAATGCCGGTCAGGTGCGTCGCGAGCTGGTTCCGTACGATGAACGCGTGGAGAACGGCATCACCATCGAGCAGAGGCGAGCAATCAGCAGCGACGACAGATTCGTCGAAAAGAGAATAAGGCTCCGCGAGCGCGGCAAGGAGTATATCGAGCGGGTGCGCCTGCTGTCGGCGGCGGACCTCGAGCGGATGCTCACCGCGGCGGGATTCGACGTGTCGAAGCGCTTTGGCGATTACAGCGGTGTTGGCTGGTCCGAGAACTCGCCCCGCACGATACTTTTCGCGAGCCGCCGATGAATCCTCGAATCGTAACTCAACAGCTCGCCGGTAACCCGCTCGCCGCCGCGGTGATCTCTGGCAATATGCCGCCGGGCTGGTACGAGCCGGTCCCGACCGACCCTGCGTCGTGGCGGGAGCGAATCGAGTCGGTACGATCTGACTTTCCCGATGACTGGCTGGCGAGACTGGCGCCCGCTTTCGAGGCGACGGGAAAGGCCAGGGAACGACTGGAAGCATCGAGCGCCGGCCGAGGTGTGGTAGTCACTACGGGCCAGCAGCCTGGTCTCTTCGGCGGACCGGTGTACACGCTATCTAAAGCGCTGAGCGCGCTTGCGGTCGCGGATTCGCTCCAGCAGGCCACGGGTGTCCCGGTCGCGCCCGTATTCTGGGCGGCGACGGACGACACCGACTTCAAGGAGGCGAGCAGCACGGTCGTTTCGATTCCGGGCGGAGCGCAGCTGCTGCGCATCGATCACGTTCAGCCGCT
>JBGQIT010000210.1:0-5608 GCA_041498575.1 Gemmatimonadaceae bacterium | reverse complement strand
TTCTCGGCGCTGACAGTCGATACCTCCATCGTCGTGTCCCCGTCGGCGAAACGCCGACAGAGCTCGACGTGTCGGCGCGCCATGCCGCCCAGGTCGGGAGCGTAATCCTGCGTCACAAAAAGATGCTTCACGCGAACGTCGTCCTTACTTTACCGCGACGGCAATGACGCTGCGGGAGGTAAGCATCCGCAACGACCACATCTCCGCCAGAATCGAAGCATTCTCGGACGCAACGTCTTTCTTGCGCGCGTTCAGGCGGCGCTTGAAGAGTTGATTCCCGATCCAGATCATCGGTCCACAGATGAGAAGAAGGAATCGCGCGGAATCCTTGAATCGATCGTATTCGACCGACGTCGACACAAACCCCGCTCGGCGCAGCTGGTACGCGAGATAGTAGTAACTGACAGGATTGATGTGGCCGGACGTGTGAACCGGGTCGGCGCTCGACAGAAGGAGGGGATCGAACAGCGTCGCGAAACCGGAATGGAGATTCCGCCAGCGGGAATTGAGATTGAGGACGTTCGGCGTGCTGATGATCGCCAATCCTCCGGGTCGTAGAATACGATGGAGCTCTCGTGTGAAGGCGAACTGATCCTCGACGTGCTCGATCACTTCGAGACTGCACGCGATATCAATCGACGAATCTTCGTAAGGAAGACGTCCGTCCGGTGAAATCTTCAGACACCGCACCGCCGGATACCGAAAGTATTCGGGGAAAATGTCGCAGGCGGTGATCACGTCGGAAGGCCGGATTCCAAATTTGGTTTTGATGTGATCGGCGAGGAGCTGGGAGAAGAAGCCTTCGCCGGCACCGATGTCTGCTACGCGGATCCCAGGTTTTACGAGCGGTAAGACGAGCTGCAGCACCTTGTCGTTGGTGCTGCGATGCGAGATCGGGCGTATCTCATTTTCGGACACGGGTTCAGTCATGCATTACCGATCGTGTGACGGCGGCGGGCTCTGGGATCGGGAAAGTTACTTATGCCCGAGAGTGCACGCACTCTGAACGAGGTCATCTTGTCAAAGCGCTCTGACCCGACGCGCACAGCGGTGGATCAGCTCGTCAATACACTCGCGAGCTGATCCAACACCTGCGCTAGATCCGGTTTCACCTCGAGCACCGGCAACACGGGATCCGAGCCCAACCTCTCGATCCTCTCGAGCGCTGTTCTGATCGTAAACGCCTTCGGATCGAGCGAATCGTTGACCTCGTCCCAGACGAGCGGCATCGAAACCGTCGCGGCAGGGAGCGGACGCACGCTGAACGGCGCGACTACCGTTTGCCCATGCCGGTTCTGTAGGTAGTCGAGATAGACCTTGTCACCACGCTTCGTCACGTGACGTGTGATCGTCGCGATGTCATTGAGCTCGCGAAGCACGCAACGCGCTAGCAGCTCACCAAGCATCCGTGACTGCTCGTACGTGCACTGACGCCCGAGCGGCAACAGAATGTGCAGCCCCGTCTTCCCCGTCGTCTTCACATAGTTCGGAAGTCCGACCGACTCGCACACACGATGCAAGACGATCGCGGTCCGGATCACGTCGGAGAACGGGGCCTCCTTTGGGTCGAGGTCGATCACACACCAGTCTGGCTGCTCCAGCGATCCCACGCGACTGGCCCAGATGTGCAGCGGAATCGATCCCATGTTGGCGAGGTACAACAGCGACTCCTCGTCGTCGCACACGAAGTACTTGATCTCCCGCTGTGTCTCCTCGCTCCAGATCGGAACCGTGCGCATCCACTCCGGAGCGAAGACCGGCGCGTCCTTCTGATAGAACGACTTGCCATCGATTCCGTCGGGGAAGCGCGTCAGCACCACCGGCCGATTGGCGAGATACGGCAACAGCCACTTCGACACCGCTCGGTAGTAATCGATGAGATCGCCCTTCGTGTACTTCTCAGCTGGCCAGTAGATCTTTTTCAGATTCGTGAACGCGATGTTCTTCTGAACGGGGCCTTTGGCGGGAGGCGGTGGTGGATCGTGTGAGGCTTGTTCGACGCTGGCACTCTCGGCGGACGGCGATTCCGGCGACTCACTTCCCGCTTCCCCCTTCCCGCTTCCCTTAGCAAAGCCCTGCCGCTCGCATTCGTGCGCCGCTTTGTCTTTCCTGAGCCGCTTGAAAGTCGAGTGGCGCAACAATCCGTCGGGCGTGAACTCGCGGTACCGAACCTCGCAAACGTGCACCGCATCCGTCCAGACGGTCGTGCTCGTCTCGGGTATCTGCTCGCTCTTGAGCGGCTCGCTTCCCGGAGCATACACAGGTCCGGCGCATAAAGGATCCTTCCGCACGATCGGTTCGAGCAGCCCGTGCAGTTCCTTCAGGAGTTCGTCGTTGAATCCGGTTCCGACTCGTCCAGCGTACACGAGCGTTCCGTTCACCCAATCGGCGAGCTGGAGCGCGCCCAGGTGTGCGCGACTTCCCTTCGGCTTTGTGAACCCGACGATGACGAAATCCCCGGTGCGCTCCGCCTTGATCTTGAGCCAGTCTCCCGATCGCCCACCTCTATATCGCGAAGCCGATTTCTTGGCGACGATTCCCTCGAGGCCCATCGCCGTCACCTGCTCCAGGAACGCCTCGCCTTCGGTCTCGATGTGATCGAGATAGCGCAGCGCGCCCAGCTTGGGCACCACCTCCGACAGGAGCTCCTTCCGGCGCACGAGCGGCATTGGACGCAGATCAAAATCCTCGAACGCCAGGAGATCGAACGCGAAGAACGTAGCCGGCAGCTCCACCGCGGCGCGGCGGATTTCCATCTCCGACGAGAGTCTTCCGCGCTGCTGGAGTCGCGAGAAACTCGGAATTCCCTTCGCGTCCAGACACACGACTTCGCCATCGATGATGCAATCATCGAACGGCAGCGATTTTACGGCCCGCGCGATCTCGGGAAAGACGTTCGTGTAATCGTTCCCGTTGCGGGTGAGGAGCAGCGCTTCGCCATGCGACTTGCTCGCGATCAACCGATAACCGTCGAGCTTGAGCTCGAACAGCCAGTCTTCGCGCGTGAAGGCCTTCTCTTCGGTTTCGCAGTGCATCGCTTCCACCGATTTCGCATCGACCCGAACACGCACCGCTTTCTCTTCGGCTTCGAGCGCTTTGATGATCTCCGCGCCCGGTCTCTCTCCCAGTTTTACTTCTTCGACAGTGAGTCCAGAGAGCACCGACTCTTCAGGAAAAGCGTCGGCCTCCCCGGGCGCCGTCATCCAAGCATCGCGCTCCTTGATCAGCAGCCAATCCCTTTCGGATTTCTTGATCTTCACCAACGTCCACTTTCCGTGGAGCTTGTAGCCCTTGAGCTCGAACAGGAGCTTCCCTTTCTCCATTCCCTCACGCCACGGTTCGAGCGGCACCCACTCGCCGCGGTCCCAGACGATCACCCCGCCGGCGCCATAGTTGCCCGCCGGGATCACGCCCTCGAAATCGCCGTACTCGAGCGGATGGTCCTCGACCTTTACGGCGAGACGTTTCTCGGCCTGATCGTACGACGGCCCCTTTGGCACCGCCCAGGATCGCAGGACTCCGTCCATCTCCAATCGCAGATCGAAGTGTAGATTTCGTGCTGCATGCTTATGCACGACGAAGAGGTTTCCGGGAACGGGCGACACCGGCCCGAACGGCTCTGGCGTCCGATCGGGAGACCGCTTGGCGCGATAGCTACTCAGGCTGTCGTTCGGGTCGGCCGAATTACCTCTTGCGGTCATCCGTGCCCTGCATAAGGATTGGGATGTTGGTGTTATCCACGTTGGAAATGTTTGTGACGCATACCATAATAAGCCCCGGTACTGCGCGCGCCTACCTTTTTCAGTAATTACCCATGCCCGCACGTTCAATAGGTACAGCCACGATTTCGTTCGGCCTCGTTTCGGTACCCGTCAGCATTTATTCGGCGTCGGAGTCCAAGGCGAGCGTGTCGTTCAACATGCTGCACAAGAAGTGCGGCACGCGCCTCAAGCAGCAGTACATCTGCCCCAAGGACAACAACGAGGTGGTGACGCGCGACGACACTGTGAAAGGGTACGAGTTCGCCAAGGATCAGTACGTGGTCCTCACTGCTGAGGAGCTCAAGGCGCTCGAGGAGAAGGCCACGAGCACCATCGACGTCCTGGAATTCGTCCCCCTCTCGACCGTCGATCGCGAGTACATGGAAAAGGTCTACTACTTGGGCCCCGACAAGGGTGGCGACCGTGCGTACAGACTGCTCGCCGCCGCGCTCAAGGAAACCGGGCGCGCCGCGCTTGGCCAATACGCGGCCCGCGGCCAGCAGCATCTCGTGCTTCTGCGTCCGCTCAACGGAGTGCTCGTGATGGAGCAGCTCCACTACGCCGACGAAGTCCGGCCGACGACCGAGGTGACGATCCCGCCCGGTGACGTGAAGGATGCCGAGCTCAAGCTCGCGAAGCAGCTGATCGATCAGACGTCGAACGAGTCGTTCGAGCCCAACAAGTACAAGGACACGGTGCGCGAGAGGGTGTTGGAGACGATTCAGCGGAAGGTCGACGGACAGGACATCACCGCTGATGCCACGCCGGGCACCGACACCAAGATGCTCGACCTGATGCAGGCGCTGAAGGCGAGCCTCGCCGGCGACAAACCCAAAAAGGAGAAGGGTGAAGCGAAGCGCAAAGCGTCGTGAAGATTCTCGCTGGGACCAGCGGCTACGCGTTCAAGGAGTGGAAGGGAAACTTCTACCCCGCTGATCTCAAGGACGACGGATTTCTCGGCTACTACGCCAGCAAGTTTCCGGCGGTGGAGATCAACAACACTTTCTACCGCCTGCCGAGAGAGAACGTGCTGCGCGAATGGGCGGCACAGGTGCCCGAGGAATTCACGTTCGCGCTCAAGGCGAGCCAGCGCATCACGCATCACGCGCGCCTGAAAGAACAATCGGCCGATCTCGTCGATTTCCTGCTCAAGAACACGGCGATCCTGGGCAGCAAGCTGGGACCGATCCTGTTTCAGCTCCCGCCCAACCTCAAAAAGGATGTGGCCCGTTTCCGCGGGTTTCTCGGACTGCTGCCGTCCGATCGTCGGTACGTGTTCGAGTTCCGGCACGAGAGCTGGTTTGACGAAGAAGTCTACGACGCGATGCGTGAGCGGGACATTGCGATGTGCCTGGCGGAACAGGAGGATTTCAAGGTTCCCGTCGTCAGCACCGCTTCGTGGGGATATCTCAGGTTACACCGTCTCGATTACGACGAAGCAGCGCTTGTCGAGTGGGCGAAGTGCGTCACCGGCCAGTCCTGGAAAGAGGCGTTTGTGTTCTTCAAGCACGATGAAGGAGCCGGATCGGGTCCGCCTGCGGTGACGACTTTCGTGGGCGCTTGCGGCAATTAATCCCACGCAAGGCATTCACCGGGTCGCGAGACCCTCAGCTCGGCGCGGGAGTGCAAATTGCCGTTGATGGCCACTGATGCTGAGCGCGCTCCCAACGCAAACTCTCCGCAGCACTGCGGTCGCCGCCATGCGACTAAACGGCTTCGAGCCAGAGTTCTCGCCCGCGGTCATGCGCGAGGTGAGGTCACTCGACGATCCCTCCAATGATCCCCTGCCCACGGGCTGTGGCGACTTGCGCGCGTTGCCGTGGTCCTCGGTCGACAACCGCGAGTCG
>JBGQIT010000209.1:0-5610 GCA_041498575.1 Gemmatimonadaceae bacterium | reverse complement strand
CTCTTGGTGCTCGCGGCAGTGCCTCCTCCTTTGCCGATCACTAGCGTGAGGCAAAGAACAAAAAGGGTCAGCAGATACGCGGGGAGCGTCGCCCACTCCACAAGCCGGACGCTGGAACGGCTGACGGCATAAGCGCCGCCAAGCCCGATGACGAGCCAGACGACTTGTGAGCGGTACAGGTTGTGGACGAATGTCGGTGTGTCCGTCACCCCGGCCGAGTAAACCATCGCCACTCCAAAGAGCGACAGCGCGGTCGCGATGAGAAGGAGAGGAAGGTCGCCGATGATGCGGCGCACTCAGCGATACCAGCTAATTCCGCGCACGCCGGGGGTGAGCTGCAGCGCGGGTGATGGAAAATGGTAGTAGCTCAGTTCGTGCTTCACCGCCTTCCAGAGGGGGTTTTGCCCTGGCAACGCCTCCGGATCCAGATCTATCGTGAGAAGAAGTTTTCTCCGGGCTCGATGCGACACGCCGGTTATCGGATCGATGTAATCGGTTATCGAATGACCTGCCGACAATCTGAGCAGCGATGGCCAGTATCGAGGCGCGCGTGATCCGAGTAGCTGCCGGATATCCGTCGAAAACCAGTAGGTCTGCCCCGAGTAGTCGAGTGAGCGTCGCAACTCCGAGGGCTCGGTAAAGTTCGCGCGATTTCGCATCGCGGCGCTCTGCGAGTAGGAGATTGTCGGCTTCAACCACTTGAGATGCGGATGCAGCTCCTGCTCGGCCTCGAGCGCCTGGCCGGTAGTGTTGGCGATCATGTCGGCGTACGAGAAGCCGTACTTCTTGTACATGCCGTCGAAGATTTCGATCTGAAGCTGGAAGAAGGCGGCGTACGCCACGCTGGTGATGAGCGCAGTCCTCCTCGAGATGCAGGCGGACTCGAGACTCTCGTAGCCCACGCGACTCAACTGGTATCCGCCGAGCAAGTGACCGAATTTGTCCTGGTCGCGGAAATCTTCGTCCCAGTCGGACCGGAAGAAGAAGTGCGGCGCTTTCTCGCCCGACCACCACGCCTTCTTGAAGTAGTGCCAGAGCTCGATGTTTCCGGCGACGAACCCCGTAGCGACCGCCGGACGCGCGAACGCCGCCTGCCGCTTCGACAGTGGACATTGACGGACACTTTGCGCGCCGGCGGTCGCCACCGTCAGGCACAACGAGATGCATGCGAGCCCGAAGCGGAATGGTGAAATCACGGGCGCTCCTCGACAGGCGGATGATTTCTCTGTAGCAACCCCCGCTCGCCAGAAGCCGATCATACGTGCGAAAGCTAGGGACGCATTTCCGCCGCTCGACATTAAGAAACCGCTAAGATCGCCTCCGCCCGTTCAACGAAGTGCGTACAGGTGCGTACTCTCAAGTGAGGGAACGCAGATCCTGAGTTCCAACGAGCGCACGAGCCAATCGAAGACGGGATTCCACTCTTTGCAAAACACCGTAAGGTTGCTGGAATGGTTGAGCTCGTGTTGCTTGTCGGACTCGGGTGCGGCACCGCTTGAATCACACGCGACCTTCACCTTTGCGAGATGTTCGAGAATCTGAGCCTTCCACACCTGCTGATGGTTCTCGCGGTGGCGATTCTCGTTTTCGGGCCGAAGCGAATTCCCGAGATCGCGGGATCGCTGGGGAAGGGTATACGCGAGTTCAAGAGACACATCGGCGAAGCAAGTCGTCCCGACAGCTCGAGTGATAGCTCGGCACTTTCCCAATCCGGGTCTAACAAATTAGTGTCCGCGACGTCAAACGAGTTGACGCGCGCGAGTCCATCCGTGTCAAACGAGCGTGGAGAGCCCAAGCGGCTCATCGACTGAAGAGCCACCCCTGAGATCTCAAATGGCCAAGAAGCTGGAAGACGACGTCCGCACCGCGTTCGAACGTGCGACCGAAGGCACCGGATCGCCCGAAGATCTGATTGCCGCTGTTCGCATTCTCGTACGCGATCTGAAGAAGGAAGGCCGGCCGCCGGAAAATGTGGTGGTCACCATCAAGCGGCTGTGCGGGTTGTCGCAGATCACCGTCGCGGCCGACACCGACTCGAACGCGGTCACCTCGGCTAGCAAGCGGCTCTCTGACATGGTGGTCAGGGCTGCCATCGATGAGTACTACACGGGAACAAGAAAGAGTGGGCGACCGTGGAAAGGGTACTCTGTCGAGCTTGAGGATCTGAGCAGCTAAAACACAACGGCAAAATATGACTACCGGCCGGGGGCCTTCGGCGTGTCAGCTAATGGCCGCGGGCCGCACCTAGGTGGGTTTTAGTCTAGCTCGCAGCCCATAGCTGGTCCGCCAACGGCCCCCGGCCGGTAGTCATATTTGGTTTTTTGCTTTGCTACGCGCAGAGTCTTTTCGGCGGGATGCAGCCGAAGTTCCAGACGAATCCGGCGTCAGCGAGCGTCTACCGTGGTCGGAGAATGGGTGTTCGAAGCTGAGATAAAGGAAGAGCCTGCGGTCGCCGCGGCTCGGGCCGATCCCTATCGGCACGGCGATCCCCGGCACGATCTGCAGCCCCGAGGAGAAGTCGATCGCGCCCCGGACGCCGGGTGAGAGGAAGAGACTCCGGGATGGCGCACGCTCGCCCGGGCCGGATACCGCCTCGTCTCTGGTCCCCGCGATCTCGAGCATGACGTTCAGCGCGGACAAGGCCAGCCATATCACGCTGCCGCCCGCGTTGTAGCTGCGGGTCGTCGCTTCGTCGCCAAGCGCGTTTCTCGCCGAGGGCGTAAGCGTGGCGCCCGCGTTCCAGTGCGTGACGAAGTGCGCCGAGTGCTCGACCGTGATCGGCAGGTTTACCTGCAAGCCCGCGCCGCCCGCACCACGTTCCCGGCGCGCATCGCCGCTGGGCAAGAGCACGCTGAGTCGCGGCGCAACGAGGACTCCGGATCGCGTCCCGTCGGCGAGCTGGTAACGGTAATGAAGTGCGATGTCGCCGACTCCGCTGCCAGATCCGCGGCCCGCGGAGACAACTGGGACGGTGAAACTCAATTGGTGCCGCTGGCTGAAGAGCGGCCATTCCTGCGTAAAGGCGTACGCCCACGCGCGAGTTGCGCGCCGCATGGCAAAGGCGCTGATGTGCTGCACCACGCCCGCCTCTTGATTGTACGCCTCCTCAATGAGGAAGCTGTTGTCTTCGATCGGTCCCCGCGCCGACGCCGGTTGGGTCGAGGGTTGTCCGGATTCCTTCGCAGGTTCCTGTGCCGCGGCATATGCGCCGCCTAATGACGCACATAGAAGAAGCCCCACGACGTTCGATCGTCTTGCTGCCGGCCGCCGGGGGTAACTTTCAGTTGTCTTGCGGCGCGACCATCGCCGCAGCGCCACGATGGACCAGACTGCTTCCAGAGCACCGAAGGGCCAGGCACCTTGGAGAAACCCGTACACCGATCCGAGTAGACACGCACCTGCGAAGGCCAAAATGAACAAGCTGTTACGGTCCTCGAGCGCATAGCATATCAGCATCAGCGTTACAGCCAGCAGGCCGAAGATATTCAACCAATTCATGCCTGGAATTCTCCCATGGCTTCGAGGGGAGTACGAAGGACATCGCTGGGCGCATCCCTCCGGTCGTTACGACGCGCCTCGTCCACGAAGCCGAGAAGCTCAATTGAATCCGCGCTCGGATAATCTCAATGATTGCTCAGCGCGCTACGGAGAGCCGCCATTTCGCCAGCCTCTTCACTCCTGAGTTTACGGGCAAAATCCCGGACCTCTCGGTTCTTTGCTTTCGGCAAATAATCGTTCAGAATCCCGACTGCTTCCTCCTCACTCTTCACGGCTGCGGCCAGAAAGACCTTTGTATACTCTGTACCGAGTGTCCTCAGAATCTCAGTGGTGAAGTCGTTCGCGGGATTGGACTGTGGAACGTAGGCATCTTTGTAGAGGGTGCGTAGAAGAGCGAGCATGTCGTCGAGCTCGTGATCGTGATCCTCTTCCAGCTTTCGGATTGCCGGCTGCAGAGAAGCGTCCCTATTGGACTCGATAGCCGCATGCGTCATGCGGATCAGATCCTTGTGATGATCACTCATGCGACGAAGAAAATCATGGTCCGGGTCACCCGTCGAGGGCGTTACCGCGGGTAATCGCGGAGGCATAGGGGGCGGGAGGTATCTACCTGAGAACCGTTCCCTGTCGGCTCGCGTAGGTTCGCCCTCTCGGGCCTGTGGCTCCTTGGAGCAGGCGCCGAAAAAGATTGGGGCTAGGAAGACACAAAGAAAGAGCCGATCACGCGACATGCACGTCGTTTCCCAAGGGGATCGCATCGATCAAACCACTTCTGCGGAAGCCAAACCGCACGGAGTGGGTCCATGACCGCGCTCGATCTGGACTGTAGCGTGCTCGATGCCAAACCTGTCGTGCAGTTCCTTGCAGACGGCGCTCAGGAACACGTCTTCGTCGGTCAGATCAGGCTTGATCAGATGCGCGGTAAGCGCCACCTCGGTAGTACTCATTCCCCAAATATGGAGATCATGCACTTCCCGGACACCGGGGAGGTTGCCGAGATAAGCCTCAACCGTCTGTGGATTTACTCCTTGCGGTACTGCGTCCAAAGCCAAATCAATTGATTCGCGCAGCAGACTCCACGTGCCGAAGGCAATTACCACCACTACCAGAAGACTCGTGGCAGGGTCGACCCAAACCCAACCTGTAATTGCAATCACCAGCCCCGCAATCACCACGCCGAGACTAACCGCAGCGTCCGCGGCCATGTGAAGAAAAGCGCCCCGGATATTTACATCACCCTGTCTGCCAGACGCGAACATAAGAGCGGTGATTGCGTTTACCGCTATGCCCGCTCCGGCGACCCACATCACTATGCCTGGTGCAACAGGCTCAGGGTGACGAAACCTGCCGAGCGCTTCCCAGGCGATTGCGCAGATAGCTATCAAGAGGAGCATCGCGTTCCCGACAGCCGCGAGAATTGAGAACCGCCGTAAACCATAAGTGCGTCTCGCCGTCGGCAATCGCTTCGACAGGATGGCCGCGCCCCAGGCGAGCAAGAGTCCTAATACGTCGGTGAAATTGTGTCCGGCGTCCGCGAGCAGAGATAGCGAGTTGGCGCGAAATCCGTAACTGGCCTCGGCCGCGACGAAGGCCAGGTTGAGCGCGATACCGATGGCAAATGCACGCGTGTGAGAAAACGGGCGGTGACTGTGGCCGTGCTCAGAGCTCATGACGTGACCTCTTGATGCCCCTTGTGCGCTTCGTGCCCTTGTTAGCGCGACCGCAGACGTTTCCAGTCGGAGATGGACCGGTGTCGTGTGGATGAGTCATCCCCATGTGTGAGTCATGATCTAAGGAAGGGATCACCGCGAGGTTCCAGCCAGGCCAAGGTTGACGGAGCTTGCTGCTTCGACAGTCGACGCCCTAAATCGTTCTTCTAACCAGATGTAAACTGTGGGGAGAACAAGCAGGGTAAGCGCGGTGGCTGAAATCAGGCCCCCGATGACCACGGTCGCGAGCGGGCGCTGCACCTCTGCACCCGCGCTCGTCGAGATGGCCATGGGAATAAATCCAACGCTCGCGACGAGCGCGGTCATGAGGACGGGGCGAAGTCTGATCTCAGCTCCCTCGCGGACTGCATCCCGGAGATTGTTTCCTCTCTCGCGCAATTGG
>JBGQIT010000208.1:0-5625 GCA_041498575.1 Gemmatimonadaceae bacterium | reverse complement strand
CGGTACCACTGCACGATTTACCCGGGCAGAAACGGCTCCAACGTCGTACAGTGATCAGGCGGCAAACAGCGCTGCGGGTAGGCGCGACGGTGTGACGAGTTTCCGATTGTTACCTGACTGGAAGAAGAGCACCATCTCTGATTTCCTCGCCATCTCCGGCAGCTTGCGCGCTCATTCGTCGAATACGGAAGTGCTGCGCGCGTGCGCGATTGTCGCGCCGGCGTCGGTACGCATCAGGATATTCGACGGTCTCGCCGACCTGCCGCACTTCAATCCTGATCTTGATGTGGAAGGAGCCGTTCTGCCTGCGAGCGTCGAAGCGTTCCGCGCCGAGATCAATGCGGCCGATGCATTGCTGATTTCTTCGCCTGAGTACGCGCATGGCGTTCCGGGTACGCTCAAGAATGCGCTCGATTGGCTGGTGAGCGCGCCTGGGATGCTGTGGAAGCCAGTCGCTTTACTCAATGTCTTATCGCGTTCGACACACGGCAACGCGTCGCTGCTGGAGACACTTCGCACCATGTCAACCGTGCCGATCCCGGAGGCGCCTGTGCAGCTGTCGCTCACGCGAAGGACGGCATCCGCTGACGAAATCGCGGCCGATCCACAGATTGCGGATCGGCTGCGGGTATCACTTGATGCGCTTCTGCTGGCTGCCAGGGAGTATCGATCGCGCGGCGCCGACGTCGCAGCGCCGACGTCTCGGCGCTCGTCCCACGCTCTTCAGGATCCGCTAGAGCGACTCCGGAGCCGGTAGGCTGTGAGGGAGACTCCAACGATGCCGAAAAGAGCGGCCAAGGCCATGTCCCCGCGCTCGAGTGCGCGGTAGGCGAGGAAAATCCAGAAGACGAGGAGTAGCAGAACCAGGGGCTTGCCCATCGATCAGACCTCGGAGGGGGAAGAGGACGTAATAAAGACTTTCCCCATTCTTCCGTGGTAACCGACGAAAGGCCGTTTTGAGAGCCAGTTTAGCGCAAGCTGTAGCTCTCAGTTAACCCAGGCCGCGCGCTCTTCCTTCGTCAGGTCGGGGGCCACTCGGCGTCCCTCGTTGTCCGAGCGCAAGCCCGCCTCGATAATTGCCATCACCGTCGCGCCCTGCTCCGGCGGCACAGGGTTCGGCGCTCGACCGAGCAACGCCTCGCGCAGCGCGACATAGTAACCGCGCTGATCACCGCGCGCCGTCTTCAACGTGCGCGTGTCACCGGTGGCCCCATCATATAGTATTGCATCGTCCGGATCGACTCCCCATTCCGGAGAACCTGGCAACACGCCAGCGCGAAGCTGATCCTCTTCGATATCCGGCTTCTGCTTCACCACGCTCGCCTTTTCGCCATGCACGGCGAAACGTGGGCTACCGCCGGACACGAGCGAGCCGGCCTCGAGCGTCGCGACCATTTCGCCGTAGCGCAGCACGAGTTGGAAGTAGTCGTCGGTTCTCGCGCCGCGGCGCTGCTTCGCGAGTGTCGCCTGCACGCTGTCCGGAATTCCGAATAGCAGCAGCGTCTGGTCGATCAGATGCGGGCCAAGGTCATAGAGCAGCCCCGCGCCCGGGCCGGGAACTTCGCGCCATCGATCACGGACATCCGGGCGATAACGATCGATGCGGGATTCGAACAGAACGATCCGTCCTGTGAGATCCCGGCGTATCGTGTCCTGCACGGTGAGGAAATCGCTGTCCCAGCGTCTGTTCTGGAACACCGAGAGCAGGACGTCTTTCTCCCGCGCGACGGCCGCGAGATGTCTCGCCTGCTCGACGGTAATCGTGAACGGTTTGTCGACCACGACATTGTGGCCGGCGCGCATCGCCAGTTCCGCGAGCGGCGCGTGCGTTTCATTCGGACTCGCAATCACGACGAGGTCGATGTCCGGATGCATAGCGAGCGCCTTCGGATCAGAGACGACATCGATACCAGGAAGGACGGCCGACACATCCGCGGGATGGCTCGACGACACCGCGGTGATCTTGTAGCCGTCTGTCGCCTTGAGCAGCGGCACGTGAAAGGTCTTCGATACGAAACCGAAGCCAATCACGCCGACCCGAATCGGTGGGTTAGGCGCCAACGAGCTACCTGAAAGCAATGGCACGCATCCTCATATCCTCCGCCACTATTTGTAGGCCAACCCGTGGCCGATCAGAAATTCGAGAGCTCAGGCGGATTGTCAATAAAGAAATAGATTATCTGCATGAGCAGGCCTGTGGGCGTCACCGCGAGCGCGATAGTGGCGATTCTCGGAAGCATCTTCGCGCTGCTGTTCGCGGGGATGGCTGTCGCATCCCTATTCATCGAGGCGACGCAGCCCAAACCGCCTAACAGCGCTCAGTTTGTAATCGCGGGCGTGGCGATGCTTATCGCACTCGCCGGCATTGGCATTTGGACTTCCGTCGGACTTTTCCGCCTGCGCCCATGGGCGCGCACATCGATTCTGGTCTTCGCCGGTTTTCTCGCGGCGGGTTCCCTTTTCACCTTGCTGATCACCATGGCCGTCCCCATACCTCGGGAAATCACCGCCTCCACGGAGCAGAGTTTTCGCCGGGTGATAGCGATCATATGGGGAGTTCCATTGGCTATTGGCGTCTGGTGGCTCATTCAGTTCAACACGCGATCGACGAAAGCCGCTTTTGCGTCCCCCATAGCGGAGGCCGCGTCTCTGAGGCCGCTGAGCATCACAATCATCGCTTGGGCGAGCATCTTCGGAGGCGCTTCCTGCGTCCTTGGGATCCTGACACGCATGCCTGCGTTTTTGTTCGGGGGGATTTTCAATGGTTGGACCGCGGGCGTCATCTACGCCGTCTTTGGAGCGCTATCGCTGTTCATCGGAAAGGGTTTGCTAGATCTACGGGAGGAGGCTCGGGTTTTAGCGATCGGGTGGTTCGGGTTCTCGTTTGTTCATGCGAGTCTTGTCACGCTGGTGCCGGCTTTGCGGCAGCGACTGATCGAGTCGCAACGAGCGTTCACTCATAATCAGCAGAACCCGATCGCATTCGATCAAGGCATCGTGATTTACGGGACGTTTGCCGTCGCTGCGATTGTGGCAGCCGGCGGCATCTGGTTTCTGACAAGAAATCGCGCCGCCTTCGGGCTGGCGAAGAACCCCTAGGGCTACCAAGCCTCACGGCCGCATCGCGGCGAACGCAGCACACTACGGGGCGAACGGGTAACCCTTTGCCAGAGTGCTCTCCAGTCGCGCGTCGTGTTTGTAGACGTCGTCGAAGAAGCCGACCTTGCCATCCGGCCGCACGACGGCGGTCGCGTAGTAGATCACTACCGGTATCTGCCGATCGAGATTCACCCGGCGCGTGCGATCGCCGTTCATCACCTGCTCGATTTGCTTGCGCGACCACGTGCGCGGGTCACGCAGAATCCAGGTAGCCAGCCCGGCCGGATCCTCGAGCCGAATGCAACCGTGACTGAAATCGCGCCTGCTCTTCGAGAAGAGCTCCGTCGCGGGCGTGCCGTGGAAGTAGACGTTGTGGTCGTTCGGGAAAATGAACTTCGCCAGACCTAGCGAGTTCCGCGGCCCCGGTCGCTGCCGAATTCCCAGCTCACCACTCGCTACGCGCGCGATGTTGGCGGCGGTCGGTGACAGCGCTGGCCCGGTGTCGCCGTCACCCGAGTAGATCTCCATGTCATTGCGCGCGAGGTAGCCGCGATCCCGGCGCACGGCCGGCAGCGTTTCGCTGCGCAGAATTCCGGGCGGAATCACCCAGTATGGACGGAAGATGATGTAGCTCATATTGCGCTCGAACAGCGGAGTCTCCCGTCCAACATCCGCCTTGCCGACGACGACGTTCATCTGCAGTGCCGGCGCGCCGGTTCCGCCTACCGTATCGAACGCGTAAAGCTGGAACGATGGCACGTTCGCGACGACGAACGGGCCACTATCGAGTGCGGGCAGCCAACGAATCCTTTCCAGCGCGAGCTCCAGCTGGCGCGCGCGCCTTGCCGGCGAAACGTTGATCGCCGCCACCGTCGTCGGTGCTAGCACACTGTCGGCAGCGAGCCCGTGACGATCCTGAAAACGCGCCACTCCACCGGCAGTAACCCCGTCGTAAATCGTGCCTGCGGCGCCGGCATTCGCACTCGTAGGAAGATCACCGAAGGCTACGAGTCGACGTCGCAGTGCCGCTACGCCATCAAATTGTTCACCCACGCGCAGGGCGCGCGGTGCCGTGACTATTGGCAGCGTGGTGTCTGCGGCGAGCGCGCGGTACCGCGCATACACCGCTTTGAGATTTCTATACTGCGCGAAGCGCGGCTCGGCGTTTCGAACCAGCTCGGCGATGCGACCGCGCGCTATCGCGTCAGATACCTCGCGCGCCAGGTCTAGTTTCTTCGGCTCGATGTTGATGCCGACGGAGAGGTTCTTCGGGTTTACGCGCCCGATGTGCACATCCGAGACGTGTCGCATCAAACCTACCGACAACGCGACATCGAACCGGCCGATATCGCTTGCGGATGAAGGCGCGCCGGATGCGAGCTTTCGGAACCGCTGATCGAGCATCGCCGCGTCGTAATCTTCGGGGTGCAGGCCACGATCCTGTGCGCCGCGGAGAGCTTCGATCGCCTGCCGCGCGGCGGGTATCGGCCGACCGTTGTTGCTCCAGACCGGGCGCCACCCTGAGGCTGTGTAGAGTGAAGTCAGCTCGTCACGGTAGTACGGAAACCGTGGCCAACGGAGTCCGCTGAGCGTCCCGTTTTGCGCCGCCTCACGCAGCACCTGCGAGGCGCCTGATTCGGCAGATGCTAGATTCTGTGCACCTGTGTGGCGGGGTGGGGCCCAGGCTGCGCACAAGACGCTCACCAGTATCAAACGGCGCACGACACCCTCCTACGATCTCCGATAGTCCGAAGCTAACCAGGGCCATACGAGGTAGCCATTAGCCGAAAGTCGTAGGAGAATGTTGACAAGCCAGACCAGAAGGATCTACCGAATCAATGGCTGATGGCAAAAAACCATGCGCCGATCACCGGACCGCGGGGAGGCCGGCTTCCGGGCGCGGGAGCTGGCGCCCCCGGTGCTGGCGCTGGCGCCGGTCCATACTCGGGCTGAAACAGATACGCCACGTGCCTCATTGGATCGACAGCGATCGTCTTCGCGCCCTGCATGGTCGGCACAGTGGCTATTACGGTGTACTTGTCTGGTGAATCCTGCCGGACGACAGTGACGTTGCCGTCTCGCCCGGCGGGGATGTAGATCAGCTTTTCTGAAGCGTCCCATCCCAGGGCGTCGACTCCATCTCCGTTCGCGATCGTCGACACCACTCGTCCGGAGCTGGGGTCGATGACAACCGATGTCTTCCCGCAGCCCGAGAAAATTCGATTCGAGGAACGGTCGAACGCGATGCCCGTCGGGCCGTCGCAGGGCGTGAGGGGCCACGACGATAGCACCTTCATTGTCCTGGCATCGAGCACCTGCATCGTGTTCTTGCTCTCATTGTTGACGAAGAGCTTGCCTTTGCCATCGCTCGCGGCGCCTTCGGGGGCGTTGTCCTCCAGCTCGGCCACGCCCAGGATTTCTCCAGTCCCGGGATCGATGGCCGTCGCGGTCCCAATCGGACGGCTGTGATTCGTGAGGATGATCCGGTCGGAGAAGTCATCGTACATGATTCCGTCGAGACCGCCG
>JBGQIT010000207.1:0-5632 GCA_041498575.1 Gemmatimonadaceae bacterium | reverse complement strand
CGAGGACGTGTCGAAGTGGTACGTGCGCCAAAGCCGCCATCGCTTTTACGACGTCGGTGACGCCGACAACCGCGCCGCGTTCGCAACGCTGCACGAAATCATCGCCGTCACGTGCCGGCTGCTGGCGCCATTCGCTCCGTTCGCCCCTTTCATCACTGACTGGGTGCATCGCGAGTTGACCGGAGGCTCAGTGCACCTGGCGCCTTTCACGCGCGGGGTTCCCGGGGCGATCGACGTCGATCTGGAGCGTGCGATGGGGCACATTCGAACCGTCGCCACGCTGGGCCGCGCGGCCCGCGAGGAGGCCGGTGTCAAGGTCCGTCAGCCCCTCGCAAGACTGGTTTGCGTGGTGCCGGCGCGTGGGGCCGCGCCGAAGGGAGCCGCGGGGGTGTTGGAGGAGTTGAGCCCGCTGCTGGCGGCCGAGCTCAACATAAAAAATGTCCAATTCATCTCCAGCGCCGACGATCTAGTAACTTTAAAGGCTCGGCCGAATTTCAGATCGCTTGGTAAGAAATTCGGCAAGGATACCCCGCTCGCCGCCGAAGCCGTACAGGCTTTGAGCAGCGAGGCGCTTGCCGAGTTCGAGGCTGGCAAGCCGTTGTACGTATCGGTTGGTAATGAATCTCGGGAGCTGAGTCCCGATGATCTGACGGTCGTGCGGACCGCGTCGGGCGACATGGTGGTTAAGGAGGAAGGCGGCTATTTTGCCGCCCTCGATTCAGTTGTAACGCGTGAGCTCCGGCTCGAAGGACTCGCGCGCGAGGTGGTGAGCCGCGTCCAGCGGTTGAGGAAAGAATTGGGTTTCGCCGTCAGCGATCGCATCACGCTCCGCGTTGGAGGCGGTGCGGAGATTCAGGAAGCGGTGAAGGCCTTCCAGAAATGGATCGCCGATGAGGTGCTCGCTCTGAAGGTCGCTGTGAGCGAGAAAATCGACGGAACACACGCGACGCATGCGTTCGACCTTGATGGGCAGAGCGTTGAAGTCGCCTTGGAGAGGGCAGGTTAGAAATGGCACCGGCAGCTAGCAGCAAAAAAACGAACGCGATTGCAAAACCGAAGGCGATGACGAAAAAGAGCCTGCAGCATTTCGAGAAGCGACTGCTCGAAGAGCGGAAACGCGTCTTGAAGGAGCTGGGGCACTACGACGAGACTTTTGGATCGACGCCGCAGGGTGCGGACGGCGATCTGAGTGCATACTCCTTCCACATGGCCGATCAAGGCACCGACGCAATGGAGCGCGAAAAGGCGTTTCTGTTCGCGAGCCAGGAAGGGCGTTTCCTCTGGCACATCGACGAAGCACTCCGCCGGCTCTATCGCAATCCCGAGCAGTTCGGCAAGTGTCACAACTGCGGGCGAGAAATCAGCTTCGAGCGTCTCGACGCACTCCCGCACGCCAGGTACTGCATCGAGTGCAAACAGCGCGAGGAAGATGGAAAGCGCCAGGCCTAACCCGCCCCTGTTCTGGGGGACACTGGTCGCGGTAGTGGCGGTCGATCTGGTGACCAAGTTGATCGCCGCGGCGACCTTGTCGCCGCAGCATATACCACACGAGATCCTGGGCAATCATCTCCGGCTGACGCTCGTTTACAATCCGGGCGCCGCGTTCGGGCTGAACCTTGGCATCTACTCGCGGTGGATATTCATGGCACTCACGGCCGGCGCGCTCGTGATTCTGGGGCGCCTGTACCAGGCCACTCGGCAAGGCGATTTCCTGCGCACGATCGCGCTGGGTCTCGTCTGTGGCGGTGCGGTGGGCAACCTCATTGACCGCGTCCGGTCAGCGACCGGGGTGGTGGATTTCATCGACGTCGGGGTGGGCGATCTGCGGTGGCCGACGTTCAACGTCGCTGACATGGCAGTCAGCGTCGGCGCATTCCTCCTTGCCTGGGTCCTTTGGGGAGAGGAGCGATCTTCCAGCCCTGCTGTTGCAGCCACGCCAGTGTCGGATACGCCGGCGGAGAGCTAGGGTCTGAGCGACGTCAAAGAGTTTCCCGTCGAGGCGGACAGCAATGTCCGCCTCGATCTCTTTATTGCTGACCGTGCCGAGCTCTCGCGGACCCAGGCGGCGACGCTGATCGCGCAGGGGCATGTCCTGATCGACGGACGGCGCGAAAAGGCGAGCTACCGGCCGGAGACTGGAGAGGTCGTGAGGGTCGAGATCCCCAAAGCCGAGAAGCGGACGATCTCGGGCGAAGACATTCCCGTCACCGTGGTCTACGAGGACGAGTCACTCCTGGTGGTGGACAAGCCCGCGGGGATGGTTGTGCACCCCGCCCCCGGGAACTGGAGCGGCACGCTCGTTAATGCCCTCCTGGGGCGGGGGGGCAGTCTTTCGAGCGAGGGCGAGCCGGAGCGGGCCGGAATGGTCCACCGCCTCGACAAAGAGACCTCAGGGCTCCTGATAGTGGCAAAGACCGACCGGTCGCACCGGCTTCTGAGCGCGGCGATCGCCGCCCGCCGGGTGGTCCGCCGTTACGCAGTCATGACCTGGGGTCACCTCCCGTCTGACACTCTCACGATCGACAAGCCGATTGCCCGCGACCCGCGAGACCGGAAGCGCATGGCAATCGTCAATAAGGGTCGGCCGGCCAAGACCGACCTCATACGCCTTGCTCGGTTCGATGCGGGGGAACTTCTTCGTGCCCATCTCCATTCCGGACGGACTCACCAAATCCGCGTTCATCTCGCGTCTATCGGCCATCCTGTCATGGGCGACGACGTGTATGGCGGGGGCGGAGGACGTCGTGTGGCCGGACTTCCTCCCAAGCGGCACTTCCTGCACGCGGCCTGGCTCGCGTTCAATCACCCAGTGACCGGCAAGCCACTCGATTTCCGCTCTCCTCTTCCGGAGGATTTGCGCCGCGCACTCACGGTGATCGCCGGAGAGCACGCGCTGCCGGACACCGTGGACCCGCTCACGGCGCTCAGATTCTATGAGTGACGCCGTCGCGCTCCCTCCCGAACAGGTCGTCGAGGAAGAGCCGCACGTTCCGACCCGCCGCCTGCTCGTGTTCAATATCGGCGGCAGCTCCTTCGCGTGCGACATGGACTCCTTCCGCGAGATCGTGGCCATGCAGCACATAACGCGGCTGCCGGGAGCGCCGGACACCGTGCGCGGGCTCATCAATCTGCGCGGGACGATCGTCACCGTGATCGACGGCGGCAAGTCACTCGGCAAGCAGGCCCATGCTCGAGCGGAGGGATTGATCCTGCTGGTCGATTATTTCGATCGCTGGATAGGAATCGGCGTTGACGACGTTCGCGACATTCAGGATGTACCGATTGATCAATTCGGGACCGCCGATCAGGCGGAAATCCCGCTGGCGGGAGTTGTAACCGGAGCAGTCGAAATCGAGGGGGAGCGCGTCCTCGTGCTCGATATCAAGACAGTGGTTTTGCAAGTCATCGGACAAGGGAGGTAGGGTGAGCAGTACTGTGCTGGTTTGCGACGACGCCGTGTTCATGCGGACGATGGTTAGCGACATCTTGTCCCAGGCGGGTTTCACCGTCGTCGGGGAAGCAGAAAATGGGAAACAAGCTGTTGAGAAATACCAACAGCTCAAACCGGATCTGGTGACGATGGACATCATCATGCCGGAGATGGGCGGGATCGAAGCGGTGAAGCAGATCACCCAGATGGATCCTGCCGCTCGGATTCTCATGTGCAGCGCAATGGGACAGCAGGCACTGGTGCAGGAAGCGCTGCAGGCCGGTGCGCGCGACTTCGTCGTGAAGCCGTTCCAGCCGAGTCGCGTTCTCGAAGCCGTGCAGCGGGTGCTGGCCTAGGTGGACACCGGTCGCTACGCCAAACTTTTTCTCTCGGAGAGCCGTGAAAATCTTTCCGAGATAAATAACGCGCTCCTCGATTTGGAGCGCGGCGGGAGCGACGCGGCCATAGCGCGTTTGTTTCGCGCGGTTCACACGATGAAGGGCATGGGAGCCGCGATGGGCTACACCTCCGTCGGAGAATTGTCCCACGAGCTCGAGACCTTGCTCGACAAGCTGAGGAGCAGCGCGATCGTCGTCACGCGGCCGATCATCGATACGCTGTTCGCAGGCGTGGATTCCCTGGAGCAGGCGGTGGACCTGGCAACCGCAGCGACTCCCCAGCACCTCGATGTGAAGGATATCATCGCCCGCATTCAGCAGGCAGCGAGCGAGGAAGCTTCTCAGAGTCTCACATCGGAATTCGCCATCGTGGCGGTCGACAAGAAAGTCGAGAAGAAAGAGCTCTCTTCCGCTGCCCCGGCACAGAAGACCCCGCGCCACATCCGCATCGATTCAAAGCGGCTCGACACACTGATGAACGTCGTCGGTGAGCTCGTTATCGCGCGCGATCGTATCGCGAAGATCGCCGAACAACTCGGCGACGAATCGCTGCTCGAGGCCACGCTCCGCGCCTCGCAGATCCTGGCTACCCTGCAGAACGAGATCATGACGAGCCGCATGGTTCCCGTGTGGCAGGTGTTCGAGCGGTTTCCGCGGGTGGTACGCGACACCGCGCGCTCGCTCGGAAAAGAAGTGGAATTCAAGATCGAAGGCCGGGAGATCGAGCTCGATCGCTCCATGCTCGACGAAATGGGCGAGCCGGTTCTGCATCTGCTCCGGAATTCGCTCGATCACGGCGTGGAGACACCGGCCGACCGTGAGAAGGCCGGAAAGCCACGCGTCGCGACTCTGATACTTACCGCTGAGCGCGACCGGGCAACTGTGCTCATCCGGGTGACGGACGACGGGCGCGGAATCGATCAGGCGCGGGTGCTGCCGCGCGCGAAGAAGCTGGGCATCGTCGAGCAGGGCACCACGACGCTGTCCGAGCAGGAGCTCGTCTCGATCATATCCCGACCCGGCTTCTCGACGGCGGAGAAGGTGACGGAAATCTCGGGACGCGGCGTCGGATTCGACATCGTGGCCACCCGCGTGCGCGCGCTCGGCGGGTCGCTCGAAGTGCACACCGATGCGGGGCTCGGCACAAGCGTCAGCATGCGTCTTCCTCTGACGCTCGCCATCTCGCGCGCCCTCCTCGCAAGAGTCGACAAGGAGGTTTATGCCATCCCGCTCACGCACGTGCTCGAGACGTTCAGCCTCTCGCAACCAATGCTGCTCGAGTCGAAGGGAAGACAGGTCGTCGCCATCCGGGACGATCTTTTCCCCGCTATCTGGCTGCGCGAGCGCGTCGGTCTGTCTCCGGCCGCCGTCGCGGCAAGCGGCCAGGTCGTTCTCATCGAGCTGGCGGAGCGCCGGGCAGCGCTCATCGTCGATGAATTCATTGGTCAACAGGAAATCGTCGTCAAGCAGTTCGACGGCGTGAACGCCAGCAAAACACTCTTCAGCGGCGCGACCATTCTTGGTGATGGAACGCCCGCTCTCATCGTGGACGCCTCCAGTCTCCTCTGAAATGACCAATCCCCGCAACACACCAGCTGGCGAGGGCAGCACGACGCTCCTCAGCACCGCGCGTCTCGACGCTCTTCGCGAGGTTGCCAATATCGGCGCCGGCCACGCTGCGACCGCGCTGTCGACGCTGACCGGTACGCGCATCATGATCAGTGTCCCGATGGTGAACATCGTGCCGCCCGGTGATTTCGTCCCGGAGCTCTCACCCGGTGTGGAGATCGTCGCTGTCCAGATG